>NZ_JAVJQN010000041.1:0-22850 GCF_040218245.1 Coleofasciculus sp. E1-EBD-02
GCTCACAAAGAGCATAGTTGTAGACCCTACGACATTGTTCTAACCACTCAGCAAAAGTGGCTATTTGGGCGGAAGTTGGCTTTAATTTAAACTCGTAAATCAGATTAAACACTTGCTCGACCTTTTGCAATGTTACTGATAGTATACTACATTGTTGGCTGAGTGTTATCCGGATTATTTGACTGGCGAATAAATTCGCTACCTAGACGGTTTGCTCGGTTTCATCTCCGGGCTATAGAGCGCAGGAGCCTTCACCATCGCTTCTATCGGTAAATTTTTATGAACTTGACGGCAGAACGGGGCTTAAACCAAGGGAAATATGTTCTCAGTACCCAACTGGGTACGGGTGTTTTCAGTCTTACCTACAAAGCAACCGATACAGAGTCCGGTCAGTCGGTTGTGATTAAAACCATAGGGGAAGCGCTGCGCCAGCATCCCAATGTTAATCAATTCAAGCAGCAATTTTTAGACATTGCCAAACGCTTGAACTACTGCCAACATCCTCATCTGGTTCGCGTCCTCGACTATTTTGAGGACAAGGGATATCCCTATCTGGTGATGGAATATATCCCTGGACAGACATTGGCAGACGTTCTGCAAGCGGGTTCCTTGCCAGAGGCTGAGGCGATCAACTATATCCGTCAAATCAGTGATGCGGTAAAGGTTTTACACCAAGTCGAATTACTACACCGAGATATCCAACCCAAAAACATTATTCGGCGTCAGGATAGCGATCGCGTTGTGTTATGTGAAGTTGGGATGCTCTATGAGTTTACCCCAGGCATCAAACAAACCTACGCCAGTCTCCTGTCTGCTGGCTATGCTCCTCCAGAAGACAACACCTTGGCAAACACAGCGACACGGCAAACTGATATCTATGCCTTAACCGCCACATTCTACTGCTTACTCACCGGATGTCCTCCCTTACCCGCACCTGTGCGACAGAGGTTATCAGCCAAGGGAAACGATTGTCTATTTTCTTCACTCTCTCAGCCGTCGCCGTCTAAATTGAGTCCCACCATTCAACAAGCATTACAGTACGGTTTAGAACTCATCCCCAACAACCGTCCCCAAACGATAGACACTTGGCTAAAGCAGCTTCCCCTTCAGGAGTCTGTTACTATCCCTGAGCCAATCATCACTCAGCCAGTGGAAAACCAGCCAAAGTCAAAAGTAGGTTGCCTACCTGGCAAGTCCAAGGTTAACACTGTGCTATCAAGGGGAACAAAGAGTCAACACTCAACTTTGAGTCAGGGCGGGTTTTGTACAAACGTTACCATCAATAGCGAAACCAAATTCCCTAAACCCGCCCCTACAAACCCGTTTCCCGATGAGCCTAGCGTTGGGTCAAAGACGCGCCATGGCACGTCTCTACATTCAACCCTCAAAACGGCTAAAACCAAAGCTTCAATACCGTTACAAGCCTTGTTCATGACCGGAGCGATCGCGGCGTCAGCAGGCATTGGATTCGGCTGTGCTGTACGACTCAACCAACCGGGCGAACCCGGATCAACGATTTTGCATACCCAACAAACCTTTCCTCCCCGTAGCGATTGGCCCGTTTCCGAATCTCAACAATTTGTTAGGGAACAGGGAACCCTTCAACTTCGTTCAGGGCAGGCAGGGAACAGGGAACAGAGAATGTTTTGAAAAACCCATCAAAAATCATCCGCACCGACAAGTGGCAACTTAACCCGACTTCTGAACAGAAGGTTTTGTTCGGAGAAACAGTTAAGGTGTATCGTCGGTTTTGCCGATTTTTGACGGGTATCGTTTTTACTCACTGGGACAAGCTAGTGCAAGAAGGCAGAAATAACTGAACAGCTAATATCTCCCCCCGCTTCCCCTGCTCCCTCTGCTCCCCCTGCTTCATCGTATCTACGAAGCTGCTCAAGTATTTTTATGCCCGCTGCACTAGCAGGTGGAGTGAGCTTCATGCGTTATAATTTGTTACGAATACCCAAACCATCTTCCCAATGAGCAATCCAGTCATTCATGCCTTTTTTGTAGGACGATCGCTAGCTCACACTCTGGGCGATCGCGTAGAAGACTCCTTAACGAATGCTCTTAGCGAACTTGGCAAATTTGATGCTGAACAGCGAGAGCATTTGCAACAGTTTACTGAGCAAGTCATGGAAAGGGCGCAACAGGAAATGGAAATCGCCATGGGCGATCGCTCTTCTAGTACGACTGTTTCGACTGGTTCTCAATCCGTTGATCTACAAGCTACTATTGACGAGTTACGAGCTGAAATTGCTCGCTTGCGGACTGAGCTACAGCTCTATCGCAATCAATCAGTGACTTGATTTGAGTGATACTGGAGGTGTTTCCCTTTTCCCTTCACCCGTTACAGCTTTTCCCAATCCGCTTCTGGAATCTCCTCTATCCCTAGGGTACTTTTTCCTTGAAGCCTTGGATCTATATGCCTTGGAGCCATCTGCCTTGTCTCTACCAAAAAGGGGGTAGTCACCCCAGATTTGGTATTACAGATACTCGCTTAGGGTGTGCTTAGCTTTCAAAGATTTTGAATTTTTATTAAGATTAAGAGGAGACCATCATTCAGGAATCTAGGTGTCTGCTGTTTCTGATAACTATGTCAACCTCAAACAATATAAGGAACGCCAGGTGTCTAGCCAACGTTCCCTAAGAGGGATAAACCAAGACAAGGCATATCGTTGGAATCGGGAAAACTACTCCCGACATCGACGATTTGTCGATATTTGGACATTTGTTTTAACCCTCCTCTTCCAGTTGTGGCTCAACGGCAAACCTTGGAGCTATCCAGGGGGCATGACCGATGCAAAACAGGCGGCTCGTCGTAAGACACAGGCAATCTGGATTCGAGATACGTTTTTAGAGTTAGGTCCAACCTTCATCAAGGTGGGACAGCTATTTTCAACTCGGTCTGACTTATTCCCTGGTGAATATGTAGAGGAACTGTCTAAACTACAGGATCGTGTCCCCGCTTTTAACTATGATCAAGTTGAGGCAATTGTCAAGAAAGATTTAGGGAAATCTGTAAGTGAACTCTTTGACAATTTTGATCCGATTCCTCTAGCAGCAGCCAGTTTAGGACAAGTCCACAAAGCTCAACTCCACAGTGGAGAAGAGGTCGTGGTCAAAGTACAACGACCGGGCTTGCAGAAACTGTTTACGATAGACCTACAAATTCTCAAGGGGATTGCCCGTTACTTCCAAAATCACCCCGATTGGGGTCGAGGTCGAGACTGGATGGGCATTTATGAAGAATGCTGTCGCATTCTTTGGGAAGAGATTGATTATCTTAGTGAAGGTCGCAATGCCGATACCTTCCGCCGCAATTTCCGCACCTACGATTGGGTAAAAGTTCCTCGTGTCTATTGGCGCTATACCTCAAATCGAGTCTTAACCCTAGAGTATGCTCCAGGAATTAAGATTAGTCACTACGAGGCACTAGAAGCTGCTGGATTGGATCGGAAACTGCTGGCTCAACTAGGGGCAAAAGCTTATCTACAGCAGTTACTCAATGACGGTTTCTTTCATGCCGATCCCCATCCCGGCAATATTGCGGTTAGTCCGGAAGGCTCATTGATCTTCTATGATTTCGGCATGATGGGGCGGATTAAGGCAAATGTCAGGGAAGGGTTGATGCAGACGCTCTTTGGCGTTGCCCAAAAAGATGCCAGTCGAGTGGTCGAGTCTCTAGTCGCATTGGGTGCCTTGTCTCCGGTTGATGATATGGGTCCGGTGCGGCGTTCGATCCAGTATATGCTGGATCACTTTATGGATAAGCCCTTTGAACAACAGTCGGTGAGTGAAATTAGCGACGATCTCTATGAAATTGCCTATGGTCAACCCTTTCGCTTTCCGGCAACCTTCACGTTTGTGATGCGAGCCTTTTCCACCTTGGAAGGAGTGGGCAAGGGCTTAGACCCAGAATTTAACTTTATGGAAGTGGCAAAACCTTTTGCTCTGCAAATCATGACTAACGGTAATAGCCCTGAGGGTAATACATTCTTGAATGAATTGGGACGCCAAGCGGCTCAAGTGAGTAGTACGGCGTTGGGATTACCTCGGCGGATTGAGGATACGATTGAAAAATTAGAACGGGGAGATATACGTCTACGGGTTCGTTCGATCGAGTCGGATCGGATCTTGCGCCGCATGAGTAGCATTCAGATAGGAACAAACTATGCGTTACTACTCAGTGCATTCACATTGTCAGCTACGATCTTATTTGTTAATGGTCAAGTCGGGCTGGCATTAGTTGTGGCGTTAGTCGCCGCCGCGATCGCTTTTGCCCTAATTCGTTTACTCCGAAGGCTCGACCGATACGATCGCATGTTATAACTCCCATAAGGTTATTGACGCCAGCACAAACTTTATGAAATGTCGCTTTACGGGTCTCACTGACCCGGGCTTAATTCGTACCGTAAACCAGGACTATTACTACATCGATCCGAAGGGACGCTTTTTCATTGTCGCCGACGGCATGGGCGGTCATGCTGGGGGACAGGAAGCCAGCCAACTGGCTACAGAGGTCATTCAGGCACGTTTAGAGCGGCAATGGCTAGAGTCAGTCCCTTCGGAAACGTTACTGGAACAAGCCCTCTACGACGCTAATCAGGCAATCTTAGAGGATCAAAAAAATCATCCCGAACGGGCAGATATGGGCACGACGGCTGTCGTGGTCATCTTCCGTAAAGGTCAGCCTTGGCTGGCTCATGTGGGTGATTCTCGCCTTTATCGATGGCGACAATTAAAACTCGAACAAATGACGGATGACCATACCTGGGTAGCACGCGCCATGAAAGCTGGGGATCTGACTCCAGAACAGGCGCGAACGCATCCCTGGCGTCATGTGTTGTCTCAATGTCTAGGTCGCAAGGACTTACAGTCAGTTGATGTCGAGTCCATGGAGATTCAGTCAGGAGATTTCCTGCTCCTTTGTACCGACGGACTGACTGAGGAACTCTCGGATACCGCGATCGCGTCCCATCTCCAGTCCAATGGGGATGGCGAAGAGATCTCGGCTAACCTAATTGCCGCCGCCAAAGAAAAAGGCGGACGGGACAATATCACCGTGATTCTAGTCAAAATTGACGCGATCTGACCCAGAGAGCTTAAAAAATTGTTAAATTGTCGGGTTTGCACCATTTAACCGTCACGGCGATCCCTTGAGCGCCCTCTTGTTCTAAATCCTCAATGTAACCTGCTTCATAAGACGCGGCTTCTTCTGGACTATCAAAGGGTCCAAAGTAGTAAGTGACCGCAGGTTCAGCAGTGACAATTTCTATCCACCAAGCGAAGGAACTCTGAACATCTGTGTTAGGAGTTAGGCTTCGTATGCTGACAATTTTGCCCCCTAATTGGGAAATTCTCCGCATCGTTTGGTTCATGCGGCTGTACGGAACTCTGATAAAGACAGAACTACTCCGACGAATGGGGTAGTTGAGGGTGTCGGTAGCTGCACTCTGACGCAAACCGACGACTTCATAAATAAAATAACGATTATCCAACAAGATACTACCTGTTAAGCCAGCAACACTTGAGATGAACAGTTCTAACTCCCCACCCTAATCAGACTATAGTTAGGGGATATCAGAGACCGGGGGTAAGGTTGTTATGGGAGCAATTGTGAACATCGCCCCATTGAACCTATAACCACCATCAGTATTAGTTATCAGATCCCCAGAGGATTGTCACTATTTTTTTCTAGAGAAGGGGTGCCGGGTGTCGGGTATCGGGTATCGGGTGTCGGGTATCGGGTGTCGGGTATCGGGTGTCGGGTGTCGGGTGTCGGGTATCGGGTGTCGGGTGTCGGGTATCGGGTGTCGGGTGTCGGGTATCGGGTGTCGGGTGTCGGGTATCGGGTGTCGGGTGTCGGGTATCGGGTGTCGGGTGTCGGGTGTCGGGTGTGGGGAATAGCCACCAAGGGATAAAGGGGGTGACAAAGGCGGATTTGGTATTACCCAATTAATCCTAAGCCGAACTGCTACTTTCGCCCTTAACCACAGCCGCACCGATTAGATGAGCTAAACGTAAGGCTTCGGGGACTTTACCACAGTCCGTTACACGCTCTAGAACCGATGCGATAACTTGGGGATTCGCGCCACAAACCTGAAAAAAGAAAGGGGGATAAGCATGAATGGTTCCAGCGCGTTGGAGGAGGTAGAGACGCTGTTCAGGTTGAGGTAAACGATGAATTGCCTGTTTGACTGCTTCTACATTAGGCATACGCCGCATGAGAGACACACAGGGAAGACTCAGGCGATCGCAAAGCTGGGGCAAGTCTATCAAATTAAAGCCACCAAAACCAATACCATCCAGCAGTAAAACATGCAGTTGGGGTAAGAACTTCCGTCCAACTAATAGCTGAACAATCCTATCCGTCGCATCCCAGCCGTCTCGTTCCACCTCTCCCCAAACCATCCCCTCGAAGCGCGTTCCTGCACAAACCACTCCCGCAATGGACACGTTGGCGCTGGCATGACGAGAAAACGGTGCGTCGTCAAAGCCAATGACGCGAATGACGCGATTGAGTCGAACAAGATCATCAAGTTCCATACAGTTCCATTGAGCCAGCTAATACCAATGTTACGGTACTGATATTAGTTCAATGAGAAATGACATAGCTTACTTCTTTTCGGGAGCGAGTAAGTCGGTTGGTGGAAATAAACTTAACTAGATTAAGTTATGTCAACAAGCCTTAAACCCTTACTGTTCCCTGTTCCCTGTTCCCTGTTCCCTAATCTCCACCGCTAACTTTAATTGTGTCTACCTACTTATGACAAATGACGAATGACAAAGGACAAATAACTATGACCAAAGACCTCGCTTGCCATTCGGCATAATTGTTGCCCAATTCGTTTTAGCTAAAGCTAACTGTTCCTCCGTAATTTTGGCATTGGCAAGATTCGCGCCACAGAGATTTGCCCCCTTAAGATTGGCATGATTCAGATAAGCAAAACTTAAATCTGCCCCGCGTAAATCTGCCCCCTCTAAATCCGAATTACTCAAATAAGCCCGTCCTAAATTGGCATCTCGCAAATTTGCCCGAGTTAAGCTTGCCTGACCAAAATCAGCACTGGATAAATCAGCACCTTGTAAATTAATGCGAGTTAACTTGGACTGGTAAAAAATCCCGCCAGATAAATCCGATTTTTGTAAATCTAACCCACTTAAATCATGGGAAGCAAAATCTCTCCGACCTTTCATATATGCCGTTAACACACCATTAGCATCAAGCTTTTTGGGTCTACTGGTAGCAAAACTTTGGCTCGATGGTATATTCCCTGTATGAATTTCTGTCACTGACCTCGATATAAATTGACTGCGGGGATTACCATTACCCATGGTGTTGGGAGAACCTGGACGACTACGTTCCCGTCGTTCACGACGCTTACGAATCGCCGCCGCTAACTTCTGGGTCGCCGATGAAGGAGAGGAAGGAGAACTGGGCGAGTCTACCTCTTGAACTTCGGTGGAATTGCCATTTGTATTTGTATTCGATAGCCCAGAGGTTGGCATTGCCATTCCTTGAACCAAACTATCAAAATAAGGTTCTAAGTCCAGCGCTCTGAGAATCTCTTCTGCCGTTTGATAGCGATGACGAACAGAAGCCTCCAGCATTTTTTTCAACACAGTCGCAAAATGATCGCTGACTTGCACAGATTTACGCCAGACCATTTCACCAGTTGAGGGATTGTAATCTAAATCTTTTGGCGATTTTCCGGTGAGTAAATATACGCTAGTTACGCCGAGAGCATAAATGTCACTGGCATAAACGGGTCGCAATGCCATTTGTTCCGGCGGAGCAAAACCGGGAGTCCCAATGGCAAAATTTGTCAAGGCGGTTTGATCAGAGGTATTGGCAACGGCGGCTTGGTTGACTTCATCTTTAACCGCCCCAAAGTCAATCAAGACCAGTTTTCGGTCTTGCTCTCGTCGAATTAAATTAGCCGGTTTGATATCCCGGTGGATCACCTCTTGGCTATGGATATATTTAATCAGGGGGAGAACTTCACTCAGAAATTGCTTGACCCCGGCTTCTGAGAGGGGACCACATTGTTTAATTTCTTGCTGTAACGTCAGTCCACTAATATACTCCTGTACCAAATAAAACTGCTGATTGTCTTGAAAAAAATCCAACAGTCGGGGAACTTGAGGATGATTACCAATCTTGCCGAGGGTTCTGGCTTCTCGCTCAAATAGCTTTTGAGCCATTTCCAGAACCTGTGATGTGGTTGTTGCGGGACGAAGTTGTTTAATGACGCAACTGGGATTGCCAGGAAGAGACTCATCTCTGGCTAAAAACGTAGCGCCAAATCCGCCTTGACCTAGGGTTTTTAGCACACGATAGCGATTTCGCAACATAATAGGATGACCACACGCCTGACAGCTAGTGACGTGCAGCGGATTTTTGGGCTGAGGACAGTCAGGATTTAGGCAGTAGCTCATTCAGCATCACCAATGGGGCGTTTGTCCGGGCTAGGACGAAAGCTTTCTCAATTGTGATCGAAGCACCCGGCTTATCTATTAAGATCTATAGTTGACTTTAGTGGGAAACGCACCGCCGAATGCACCCTCGCTTTGGTAAGCCTTGGTAAGCAATCTTATCTATCTACAGGATATCTTAATTTACCCTGTCGTTTAGGCACAGATGCCCAAATAACGCACTGATTTGAGTCTTTTTTGGATAAAGTCTTGATAAAGATTGTCCTCTGTTTGTGAAGAATTGGTAAAGTGTGGCAAGTCGGGGGAGCAGGGGGAGCAGGGGGAGCAGGGGAAGCAGGGGGAGCTGGGGGAGCTGGGGAAGCAGGGGGAGCAGGGGGAGCAGGGGGAGCTGGGGGAGCTGGGGAAGATGGGGAAGATGGGGAAGATGGGGAAGTTAACTCAAAACTCTACCTTACCTATTGCCTATTGCCTATTGCCTATTGCCTATTGCCTATTGCCTATTGCCCATTGCCTATTCCCTGTTCCCTGTTCCCTGTTCCCTGTTCCCTGACGAATGACCAATGACCAATGACCAATGACCAATGACCAATGACAAATCGGGTATAGTGAGATCAACAGTAACGGAACTGCATCTAAGCTTAGGTCGGTAAAAGCAAGAAATTAATGCGTATCTCTTTAAATTGGCTGCGGGAACTGGTGGATGTGACCCTAGCTCCCCAAGAAATTGCGGAAATTCTCACCAATGCTGGATTTGAGGTTGAGGATATTGAGGATCAGCGGCAGTTAGCCGATGGCGTAGTTGTGGGGAAGGTTCTGGATGTGCAACCCCACCCTAATGCCGATAAGCTGAGAGTCACTCAAGTGGATGTTGGAGACGCCAATGATCCAGTTACCATTGTCTGTGGCGCGGCTAATGTCCGGGCAGAGGCTTATGTCCCTGTAGCCACGGTAGGGACTTACCTGCCCACGGTGGATTTGAAAATTCGCTCCTCCAAACTGCGGGGGGTGCGTTCTGAAGGGATGATTTGTTCCTTGGCAGAAGTTGGCTTGGAAAAAGAGTCGGACGGAATTCACATCTTTGAGGCACAGACGCTACAAGTGGGGAGTGATGCTCGTCCTCTCCTGGGACTTACGGATGTGATCCTGGATTTGACCGCAACGGCAAATCGGGCGGATGCGTTGAGTATGGTTGGGGTGGCTCGTGAAGTCGCCGCACTGACAGGTGCATCTTTGAACCTGCCCAAAACGCCAGAATTGACGATTCCTCAAGGTACTGGCGGGTTGACGTTGAAAATTGCTGACCCGAAAGCTTGTCCTGCTTATATTGGTACAGTTATTGAAGGCGTGAAAATTCAACCATCGCCAACCTGGTTAAAACAGCGTTTACAAGCCGCAGGTGTACGACCGATTAATAATGTTGTGGATATTACCAACTATATTCTGTTGGAATGGGGTCAGCCTCTCCACGCCTTTGACCGCGATCGCTTACAACAAGTAGCAGGGGACAAATCCTTAACCATCGGGGTTCGCTTTGCTAAGGGCGAGGAATCGCTCACCACTCTAGATGGTCAATCCCGCACTCTTCATCCCCAAACTCTGTTAATTACCGCCAATGATCGCCCCGTAGCGCTGGGAGGCGTGATGGGCGGAGAGGAAACCGAAGTCTATGATGGAACAGAGAATCTGGTTCTGGAAGCCGCCCTGTTTGAACCCGTTGCCATTCGTCGTTCAGCCCGCTCTCAAGGCTTACGCACGGAGGCATCCACCCGTTACGAACGGGGCGTCAATCAAGCGGAATTAGGCATCGCCGCTAAACGAGCGATCGCGTTAATCCAAGAACTCGCCCAGGGTAAGCCGATTGTCCAAGAAGTAGCCGATACCCGCCCTGATCCAGACAGTTGGGTGCGCTCGATTGAGTTACGCCTAGAACGTGTAAATCAGGTATTAGGTCCAGTGGATTTGGGTGATGAGATTGGTGACATTCAGCCCGATGATGTTGAACGCATTCTCACGGCGTTAGGATGTCAACTTCAGTCCGTGGAATCCGACGAGGCGGTGAAATGGACTGTCACGGTTCCCCCCTACCGCTACCGAGACTTAGAACGGGAAATCGACCTGATTGAAGAAGTTGCCCGTCTCTACGGCTATGATAAGTTTTGTGAAGATTTACCCCCGAAAACCGAACCGGGTTATCTATCGATTGACCAGGTTTTAATCCGCAAGATTCGGGAAGCCTTCCGTGCGGCTGGATTAACGGAATTGCTGCAATATTCCTTGGTTAAACCGGAAGAAAAAGAGGAGCAAATTAGCCTATCGAATCCTCTATTTGTGGAATATTCTACCCTGCGGACGGATTTACTCTCAGGATTGATCGAAGTCGCCCAGTACAACCTCGAACAAGGGAATGGGGTATTGAATGGGTTTGAAATCGGGCGAATTTTCTGGCGCGACGAAGACGGATTTGCCGAAAGCGATCGCGTGGCGGGAATTTTGGGCGGTGATCCTAGTCAGGGGAAATGGACGAGAGGCGGACAAGATGCGCCGATGAGTTGGTATGAAGCTAAGGGAATCATCGAAAGCGTGTTTGAACGCTTAGGATTAACCGTGGAATATCAACCCGATCGCCAGGATTCGCGTCTGCATCCAGGGCGTACTGCTTCTTTATGGATACAAGGCGATCGCTTGGGCAGATTTGGGCAACTCCATCCCCAACTTAGAGCAGAATTGAGTTTACCCGATGAAGTCTATGGGTTTGAGTTAGACCTAGATGTCATGTTAAATGCTCTTGTCCAAGATGAAAACTTGACGCCGCGATTTGCCGTCTACTCCACGTTTCCAGCCGCAGACAGGGATATTGCCTTCTTTGTACCCGATACTGTCTCAGTCGCCGACATTCAACGCACCACTCAACAAGCCGCCGGAACCTTATTGGAATCGGTGCAATTATTCGATGAATATCGCGGGGAACGAGTGCC
The DNA here is from genome assembly GCF_040218245.1 of Coleofasciculus sp. E1-EBD-02. Lineage (NCBI taxonomy): Bacteria > Bacillati > Cyanobacteriota > Cyanophyceae > Coleofasciculales > Coleofasciculaceae > Coleofasciculus > Coleofasciculus sp. E1-EBD-02. The sequence goes on from NZ_JAVJQN010000041.1 coordinate 11,412, forward strand.
ACAAGGACAGCGCAGTCTAGCTTTCAGGTTAATTTATCGCGCAGGCGATCGCACGCTGAAGGACAAAGAAGTAGAATCCGCCCACCAGAAGGTTCGAGACGCCTTGTTGGAAAAATTTGGTGTCAGCCTGAGAAGTTAAGTCGTCGTTTGTCTTATGTCATTTGTTCACAGTTGATTGGTTATGCCTAAATATGTAATGTGGGGAAGCTATTGTGAGGATGTATTAGAAAAACGCGCTCCTCATCGTCAAGCACATCTGGATGGTTTGACCCAACAAAAAGAATCAGGAGTTTTAATCACTATTGGTCCAACCAAAGATGTGACCAAAGTGTTTGGTATTTATGAAGCTGAAAATGAAGCCACTGTGCGCCAACTGATTGAGGCAGATCCCTATTGGCAAAATGGAATTTGGACAGAGTACGATGTGAAAGAATGGATTCAGGCATTTTAGGGTAAGTAGGTGGACACAATCAAAGTTAGCGGTGGAGATTAGGGAACACCTCAGCTTACCTCGACTTCGCTCGGCAACACGCTCAGTAACACGCTCGGTAACACGCTCGGTGTGTCACAGGGAACAGTAAGGGTTTGAGGCTTGTTTACATAACTGAATCTAGTTAAGTTTATTTCCACCAACCTACTTAGCCGCGACGTGAGTCCAGAAAACCCATAAAATCTTTGACAGCAGTTTCTGCTAGGATTTTCCATTGTTCTATCGGTTGACATCCTCACTTAAAACTTAGTTGATGCGCTGTCCTTAGCAGGCTCCATGGCTCAACCCACAAGTTTCAGGACATAAGGTTGTATCAAGATCGCTTTGCTTTACATTTGTTCATGGGTTGATCGGGACTCCATCTGCAACCCATGGAAAGCTGAACAAAAAAATGACAAACTTGACCAGAGTAAGCAACAACTCGCCTAAACTCATTATTGGGGAGATTAAGCAAATTCTGGTAGAAGTTAGAGAACATCCTCAATTCCACCCCAAACCAAGGGAGTGAGTCTGTCTTATGGCTTTCTCCCTTGCAGAGGGTGAAGTCTTACAGGATTTGAGTGCAGGTGCATTGAATGGATAGAGGTACAAATGAGCGATCGCAACAAGTCCTACGAACAACTCATGGCAGAAGTGGCATTACTACGCCGACAAGTGATTAAACTGAAAATGACTAAAATGGCGTTTGATGCCCAACATCAGCTCATGAGAACCTTTGCCACAACCTTGCAAGCGGCGAGGGGGACACTGATGGTTAGAGCTATGTTGCAACAAATTGTGACAATTGGCACTAAGCTAACTCGTGCGGAATCCAGTAGTTTGTTCTTACTTGATGCCCATGGCGTTGTCACCGAAAGTATTCTAGCTCGTGGTGCGACGCTACGAGGACAAAAGCAACGGCTGATTGGTCAAGTATTGGATAAAGGGTTAGCGGGTTGGGTCTATCGTCACCGTAAACTGGGACTCATTACTGATACGATCGAGGACGAGCGTTGGTTGACCTTACCCAATCAACCTTACACCGTTCGCTCCGCCCTTGGCGTTCCGATTTTAATGGGTAAAGAAGTCTTAGGAATTCTCACATTAACTCACTCCCAACCCGGACATTTTAGCCCGGAATCGGCTCATCTAATGCAAATCACAGCAGAATCCATGGCATTGGTGCTTGACAATGCTCGACTCTATCATGAACGTCAGCAGCAAGAACTGGACTTAGAATTAAAGCAGTCTCAACAGAAAACAACCGTTCAATCTCGTCAAAGTGTAACTCAACCCTTCAGCGAGAAAGAATTTTCCCGAATTGGCATGTATATCCTGTTTGGGGAAGGGAATTTTCTATACGTCAATCCCAGATTAGCCGAAACTTTTGGCTATACGTTTGGAGAACTGATCTCATTAGAATCTGTTCTTGAACTCGTATGCTTAGACAATCGTAAGTTTGTTGAACAACAAATTTATAGCTGCATTCAGGGTCAAACTAAGAATCTGTACTGTCGATTCAAAGGACAGCGTAAAGATAGGAGTTTGATTAATGTGGAAGTTTATGGAAACCGAACTAAACTTTACGGTCGGTTTGTTATCATCGGGGCACTCCGCGTAATTTGACTATAATAAAAAAAATCGCTATTGGTTAAAATAATCTATGTAAATACAGCCTAAAATCATCCTTAACCCCAGCTTTATGGTTGTTAAAAAAAATAATAACACTTTAATAGTTGAATAAATCATGACTCAACCTCAAGCCATAAAAACTTTGCTCGAATCAGTGGCTGCTGGCGAAACAAGTCCGGCAGTTGCTTTAGATAAACTAAAACATTTTCCCTTTGAGTCCGTTAGTAACTTTGCTAAAGTTGACCATCATCGCACCTTGAGAACAGGTTTCCCAGAGGTCATTTGGGGTTTAGGTAAAACACCTGACCAAATTGCTCAAATTATGGCAGCAATGCGACAACGTAATTCAGTGGTGATGGCAACTCGCATTGATCCTGATGTGTTTGCCCAACTCCAAGTTACAGTCCCTGATATCCACTATTATCCCACTGCCCGGATTTGTGCGATCGCGCCGGAAACTATTCCATCCAATTTTCCAGGAACGATAGGAATTATTTGTGCGGGAACCTCTGACTTATGGGTTGCTGAAGAAGCAGCAGTTACGGCTCAACTGTGTGGGTTTCAGGTACAGCGTCTCTGGGATGTGGGTGTAGCGGGACTCCACCGCTTGCTGAGTCATCAACAGGTCATTGCTGAAGCCAATGTGCTAATTGTCGTAGCCGGGATGGAAGGGGCGTTACCTAGCGTTGTTGCGGGTTTAGCTGATTCTCCAGTTATTGCAGTTCCTACGAGCATTGGCTACGGTGCAAGTTTTGGCGGACTTGCTCCTCTTTTAACCATGCTTAATTCTTGTGCGCCAGGAGTAGGTGTCGTGAATATTGATAACGGTTTTGGTGCGGCAATTCTAGCGGGTCAAATTATGCGGACGGCGCAGAAGTTATTAAGGGAACAGTGAACAGTGAACAGTGAACAAAAAAATGCGTTTACTGTTACAATTAAGACTTTGAGTAAAAACTTGCACCAATAAACCTAAATCTTAATTAAGGAAAATTTAAAACTAATTCCTTGAACACTCAAGTTTAGCTTATCCTAATTGAAGTCTTGAATAGGTTTTCCAAAATAGAGTTTGATAGTAGGTTATTCTGATTGATAGAGGCATCGCTACCTGAGCCTAACTTTGACATTAACGTCATCAACCCATACCCTGTGATCTGTTCCCACACCGGATAAACCCTGATGGATGCCATCACTATATTAGTATTAATTAGCGGCTTTGTTTTGTTGATCGCCGGAGCCGAAATTCTGGTACGGGGAGCATCCCAATTAGCTGTAGCTGCTGGACTTTCACCCTTAGTTGTCGGATTAACGGTTGTTGCCTATGGCACCAGCGCTCCGGAATTAGCCGTATCTGTACAGTCTAGCTACGCGGGACAAGCAGATATTGCCATTGGTAACGTTGTTGGCAGCAACATTGCCAATATTTTGCTAATTCTAGGCAGTTCCGCCGCCGTTGCCCCGCTGATTGTCTCGCGACAGTTGGTGCGACTTGATGCGCCTGTAATGACTGGAGTATCGTTGCTGGTGTGGTTAATGGGGTGGGATGGTAAACTGAGTCGGGGGGATGGGATTTTCTTGGTTATGGGCGCGATCGCTTACACTCTATTTACCCTCTACCAAGGACGTCGGGAAAGCCAAGCCCAGGAAGGCGCATCAGAAAGCAATAATCAGCGCTCTCGCCGAGGGATCTATCAGATCTTACTCAACCTAGGCTTAATTATTGTTGGTATAGGAATGTTGGTAGTGGGGTCAAACTACCTGATTAAGGGTTCTGTAGATGTCGCCCAAGCATTTGGGATAAGCGAATTGATTATTGGCTTAACCATTGTTGCAGCCGGGACTTCGCTACCAGAAATTGCCACGTCAGTTGCTGCGGGTATTCGAGGTGAACGGGATATTGCAGTTGGTAATGCAGTTGGCAGTAATATTTTTAATCTCCTATTGGTGTTGGGAGTATGTAGTGTTGTTGCACCTGACGGCATAGCTGTATCAATGCCTGCTTTAAATTTTGACATTCCGGTCATGATTGCTGTCGCTGTCGCTTGCTTGCCAATTTTCTTTACTGGCTATTGTATTGCTCGCTGGGAGGGAATTCTGTTTCTGGCATACTACGTCGCTTATACGATGTATTTGTTTCTTAACGCAACTGAACATGATGCATTGGAGGAATTTAGCGCGGTCATGCTCCTGTTCGTTATGCCGTTAACTCTTATAACACTGCTTATTCTGGCGATTCGTTCCTTCCGCAAAACTTGATGTTTGATGGGAGAAGTGTTGAGTGTGTAGGGGCGGGTTTAGGGACTTTCTGCTTGACTATTGATAGTAACACTTGTGCAAAACCCGCCCTGACTAAGTGTTGAATTTTGACCCTTCACGACCTTCGAGGACATGGTTTTGCTGCTCTCCCCTGCTCCCAGACGCGCCATGGCGCGTCTCTACCAGGCTCCGCTGCACTGCACTAGCTGCGCCAATCCGGGAATTTACCTTGAAGACAAGCCGCAATTTCCGGTGTCCACTGTTCTTCTAAGGTTATTAGCCATTCCTCGAACTTATCATCTGTAGCTAAGGGTACAGTCTGGTATTGTAATTTAAGGAAGGCTTTTTGAGTTTGGGTCAATTTGGAGGATTGGAATTGATGCAATTGTGAAGACATAACTTGAATCGAACTTAATCAATCGTTATGTCAATTGTCATCCGCCACAATGCTGATCGTAAACAGCATTTTTACGGATTTTTCAAGAACGTTTGTGGAGGAGTTTACAGAATTGTTGATAGGTAAAATCTCGCAACCTGTTCAACTTAATGTTTACTGTCAAGGTCAAGGCTTTCCAATTCTCTGCCTGCACGGTCATCCGGGATCGGGGCGTTGTATGTCGGTTTTTACCGACCACCTATCTCAACGATTCCAAACCCTGTCTCCTGACTTGCGCGGATATGGTCGCACTCGTACCTTAGAAGCGTTTCAGATGAGCGACCACCTGATAGATTTGGAGGATATGCTGAACCGCTTCGGGATCAATCGTTGTTTGGTTCTCGGCTGGTCTCTAGGGGGAATTCTCGCCATGGAATTAGCGCTAAGGCTACCTGAGAGAGTGAGTGGTTTAATTTTGATTGCCACAGCCGCACGACCTAGAGGAAATCATCCGGCGATCGCGTGGCAGGATAATCTCTATACCGGGATCGCCTCTATCTTGAATCGCGTCTCTCCAGGATGGCGGTGGAACATTGAAACCTTTGGCAAGCGATCGCTCTATCGCTATCTCATCCAAAACCATAGTGCAACGGCTTACCAGTATTTGGCACAGGAAGCCTTAGTCGCCTATCTGCAAACCTCTAAGGCGGCGACTGATGCCCTTAACCAAGCATTGAAAGCAAAATACAATAGACTGGCTGACTTAGAACAAATTCAATGTCCTTGTCTGGTATTAGCGGGAGAAGCGGATCGCCACATTACCGCTCAATCGAGTCAAGAAACGGCTCAACATTTACGAGAATCTGAGTGGCGTTGCTATCCTCATACGGCTCACCTGTTTCCGTGGGAAATTCCCAATCAGGTACTCCGTGATATTGATGATTGGATTCAACGCCACCCTCAAGTTGTTGATCTCAAGGGTTGACACTCCCCCTTTTAGGACTTTGCTGGCGAATGTTACTGGCATAGCGTGAAATCCAATAAAATCGTTAGCCGCTCTAACGTATTTCGGTCATTCTAGGGCAGAATGTTAAATTCGCCAGCAGTATCGACGTTCTAGGAAAGGTTTCCACTGAACACTGGTATTTTTGCACTAATCCTTAACTCTTCTGACTCTTCGTCAAAAATCGTCAGGTTAGTCGGTTTGCAGCGCATGATATTTACAGAAATCCCTTGAGCGCCTTCATTTTGTAAATCTTCAATATATCCCCCTTGAGCGGATTCGGCTTCCTGTTTGCTGGAGAATGGACCGAAATAGTAGGTGCATTGGGGATCATCTGTGACGATTTCTACCCAAAACGCCAAGCCTAAAAATTGGAGACTGTTGATCAAAACTTCTTTCATGTTCATTACCTACGTCGATGGGATGCTATGTGGTCTTGTTAATTTCCAGTTGTTTACATTTTGTTATACTACTTTACGTTTCCTTTTTCCAAGAATTTTTGCTGAGATCGTCAAAATACAGGGGATTGACCCAACGCTGACGATAGGTTTCATACAACGTCATGGCGGCGGCAACAGAAGCGTTGAGGCTAGGAGTCTTGCCATACAAGGGAATCGAAACCAACACATCACAGCAGCGTTGAGTCAAGAGACTTAGACCGCTACCTTCTGAACCAATAACTAATACTATCGATCCATTTAAGTCAACGGTGTGTAGTAGTTTACCAGCGTCAGCACAAGTCCCATAAATCCAAAATCCAGCGGTTTTCAGTTCCTCTAAGGCACGACTCAGATTGACGACTCTGGCAATGGGCAAGGTTTCTAATGCGCCGGCTGCTACTTTCATGACGGTGGAAGTAACGCCTACAGCTCGTCGTTGGGGAATCACTAAACCTTGAGCGCCCAAGGCTTCCGCAGTACGAATAATAGCACCTAAATTGTGGGGATCAGTAATCCCATCACAAACGACGATCACAGGGTATTGGCTGGTGGATTTGGCAGCTTCAATTAAATCCCCTAATTCTTTGTAAGAGTAAGGTGCTACTTGAGCCGCCACACCTTGATGATTAGCCCCTTGAGTAACTTGGCTGAGGCGTCGCGAATCGACTTCATCAATCACTGTACCATTGGCTTTAGCTTGCAGCAGTAATGAGTGAAAGCGATGATCGTAGCGTAACTGCGGCAGAATCCACACCCGATTAAGCTGACGTTGATTTTCCAGGGCGGCTAGGACAGGGTGGCGTCCATAAAGTAAGTCAACATCTTCTGACAAAGTGGACTCAGATTCCGTTGGTTCTGGCGGCGACGGTTGGGGATCATAGCGACGTTTTAGAACAGGTTTATCCGGGGAGCGTTGATCCCTGGAGAATTTACCTTTAGAGGAGGGACGGCGTTGGTCACGTTGAAACTTCCCTCGCTTTGGCTTGCTAGAGGTGTGAGAGCGGCGATCTTGATTAGCCATAATTTAATTAAAGTGTGCTGATGATTTAAGGGGTATCGAGTTCCAAATAAGCCAATAACTGAGTCAGGCGTTGGGGATCAGTCAGATACAGATATCCCAGTAATGTTTCTAAGCTGGTGGCTTGTTGATAGATTTTGCGATTGAGGCGTCGTGACGTTCCGGTCGCCGCATTTCGTCCACGTCGCAATAGTGTCAATTCGGGTTCAGTGAGATAAGGTTCGAGCGATCGCAGCGTATTCGCTTGACTTTCGGCGCGGACTTGAGCCACTACTTGATCATGATAATCACATAAACGTTTAGGGGGAAGTAAATAGTGACGGCGGATATAGAGTTCATACACAGCATCTCCCAGATAAGCCAACGCCGCCGGTGAGATCTGTTGGATTTGGCATTGGGGATCGGCAGCAGCATTCAATTGCCGAAATCGGGCTTCTGTGCCAGAAAGGGCTGAGTTATTGTCTGTGCTGTTTGCCGTCTCTTCCTGCTGCTCCATAAAACTCGGACGAAATGAAAGGCAGTTTAAATGCCCGCCCCTATTTTATCGTAAAAGGCAGAGGGCAAATAACGGGAAATCCCCTGCCAGACTGTCAGGGGATGAGTGCCACAGTTTTCCTGTGTTCAATTATTTTTTGACGTTATCCAAGGCTTCATCAACCGATGGTTGAAGTGAGAGAAATTTTTCTAGACGCACTAGCTTCACCGTTTGAGTCACACGGGCATTGGTGACAATTTGCAATTTTCCCTCAGCCGTTTGAGCCTTTTTCGCTATACGCACTAAAGCGCCTAAGCCCGAACTATCCACGAAATCGATCTTTGAGAGATCCAAAATAATATTTTTCGGTCCCTCATCGACACATTTACCAATCACCTTCCCAAACGTTGGTTCTGAGAAGGCATCTAACAATCCAGTCAGACGGAAAAGTTGATAATTACTTTTGACCTCACGAGTCCCTCTTAAGCTGACTGTCAGGTTGAGTTGCTCAGGAATAACACCCTCCTAGCTGTACTTACACTAAACGATTCAACATGGGTTGGTGATTTACCAGCGATTAAGCTATTCGATAGTATAGCGAGAAGTTTACGGATCATCCACATAGAGCGGGGTGGGCTTGGAAATAACCCACCTTATCCCCCTTGCCTTCTACCTTCTTCAAGTAGGGGCTTTGTGCGATCGCATGGATTCGACAAACTGATCAAACAAGTAGTCGGCATCATGAGGACCCGGACTCGCTTCTGGATGGTATTGCACCGAGAAAAATGGTAGCGTTTTATGACGCAATCCTGCCACAGTCCGGTCATTCAGGTTGAGGTGCGTAATTTCCACATCCGCCCCTAAGGACTCAGAATTGATAGCAAATCCATGGTTTTGGCTAGTAATTTCTACCCGTTGCTTTAACCCAGCCGGGTGATTTAACCCACGATGTCCAAATTTTAGCTTAAAGGTTTCAGCACCCATGGAAAGACCTAAGATCTGGTGTCCCATGCAGATGCCAAACAGGGGTTTTCGGTGTTCTAACAAAGCTTTGGTCGTTTCAATCCCGTCCCTCACCGCCGCTGGATCACCCGGTCCGTTGGAGAGGAAAATACCATCGGGGTTGTACTTAAGAATGTCTTCCGGGGATGTATCCGCTGGCACCACGATCACCCGACAACCATAGCTGGCTAAACGCCGCAGAATGTTGCGTTTGATGCCAAAATCGATCGCCACTACCGTTAAGGGTTCACCCGCCGCCGATTCCGCCGAGGGACGAAACTCCCAATGATTATCCGTGGTTTCAGACCACTCGTAAACCGCTTTGGTGGTCACTTCCTGCACCAGATTTAACCCTGCCATATTCGGCGCGGCTTGCACTTTTTGTAGCAATTGTGCGGGATCAAGAATTTCTGTGGAAATACCGCCATTCATCGCCCCGGTTGAGCGCAGTTTGCGAGTCAGCGCCCTGGTATCAATCCCATAAATTCCGGGAATCTTGTGTTCCTTGAGGTAATCGGGCAAAGACTGGGTTGAGCGCCAATTACTGGGACGCCAACAAATATTTCGGGCGATCGCACCCCGGATCTGAGGATGGGTGGATTCTTCATCCTCTGGATTAACTCCGGTGTTTCCCAGTTCGGGATAGGTAAAGGTGACAATCTGACCACAGTAGCTGGGATCAGTTGCCACTTCTTGATACCCCGTCATGGCGGTGTTAAAGACAACTTCTCCAATCGCCGTACCTGAAGCGCCGAAAGACCAACCCGGGTAGGATGTTCCATCCGCCAGTACCAGAAGCGCTGGTGTAGCTGCTGAAATAGGCATAAGCAGTTTTTTGTTGATGGTTGGTTGATTTTTTTCTAAGAGTACGATAACTCGAACACTCAACTGAGACGTTATTATCCCATGGCAATGGAAATACTGGCGAGGATTGGTGGCAGCGATCGTGAAAATTCCCCCGACTGAATCAGTCTGGGGGAAGGAAGCTATGAGGAAATTTGAAGGGAAATGAGCATTACTAGGGCGTCGATTTCACCTGGATGGTTGAAATGCTAACCGCCTTCACCGTAATGCCACCTACACCAAACATTCATGAATGGATGAAGGTTACTAGAGTGTGACTTTTATAATCGTGGATTGCCCACCGCCTGAGCAAGATCAGTTGTCGTCTGCCTTCGGATCAGCAAAATTGATCTTGATTTTTTAGCCATCATAAGATAAAGCGTAAAGGCTAAATCATCCGTCATAATAAAAATAAATCGCTCAAGAGCTTTTTGAGCCTATGTCATCTTGCGATCGCGTCGTCATTCTGTTTATTTCTGGCACCTTAGCCTTAACCACAGGTGCTTGTAGTCGTCTGAAGTTCGATTGGGATTGTCTGGGACAGATGAAGATGAACTCTATATAGCCATGGATTGGCTCCTGTCTCGGCAAGAGGACATAGAAAAGAGTTTGGCAGCTATTCATCTAGTAGAAGGAACATTAGTCCTCTATGATGTCAGCTCAACATATTTTGAAGGAAAGACTTGTCCTTTGGCAAAATTCGGATATAATAGAGACAAGAAAAAAGGCAAGCTGCAAATAGTATTTGGATTATTATGTAACGCCCAAGGATGTCCCATTTCTGTAGAGGTGTTTGAAGGAAATACAGCCGACCCCAGTACATTAACCCAACAGATAGAAAAAGTCCGCACTCGGTTTGGATTAAAGAAAATAATCTGGGTGGGAGACAGGGGAATGATAACACAAGCCAGAATTAGAGAAGACCTGAAGGAAACAGCAGGAGTAGATTGGATCACCGCCCTGCGTTCAAGCCAAATCCGGAAACTGGTGAACCAGTCGTACATTCAGCTCTCTCTATTTGATGAAAAAGATCTAGCTGAAATTACCTGTGAAGACTATCCTGGAGAGAGATTAGTCGCCTGTCGGAATCCCTTGTGACGCGAAGAAAGAAAAAGGAATCGCGAAGAGTTATTGCAAGCCACTGAGCAGAAATTAGATAAAATAGTCAGCGCCACATCACGGAAAAGATGCCCATTAAGGGGTGAAGCTGACCCTTCGACTTCGCTCAGGGTCAGCACCGAGCGAAGTCGAGGTGCCGAAATTGGACTGAAAGTGGGTGAAGTAATCAACAAGTATGGTGTGGCGAAACATTTCAAAATTCAGATAACTCCCGATAGCTTCTCTTACCAAAGAAATAGTGAAAGTATCAATGAAGAAGCCACATTAGATGGCTTATATGTGGTGAGAAGTTCCGTACCAGAAGAAACATTGACAGCTCTTATAGACTGTCAAAGCTTATAAAAGCTTATCCAAAGTTGAGCAAGCATTTCGCAGCTACAAAACAATTGACTTAAAGGTACGTCCTATCTATCATCGCACCAGTGATAGAGTCAAAGCCCATGTTTTCTTATGTATGTTGGCTTACTATGTGGAATGGCATATGCGTCGATGTCTAGCTCCACTTCTTTTCGATGAAGATGATTGGGAAAATGCTCTTACCTACATTCCGCAGATATTTCAACAGAATTCATAGCGATGAAATTGAATAAATTAAATCCCAAAATGTTTGCCCAGCAACTGTTTCAGGCGTTTTTAAGGTAAAATAATGGAGTCAAAGACTAAGAGGGAAAAAGCATGAAAGAGAGTCAGGATACGCTAAAAATTGAAAATTTAGACCATTTAGGAATAGTGGCGGGAATAATAGATGAGATGGGATTGGTGGAAGAAGTGAATAAAATAGTAGGGATAAAAAAGAAAGAAACTCTTAG
>NZ_JAVJQN010000146.1:0-67033 GCF_040218245.1 Coleofasciculus sp. E1-EBD-02
TAGGGTGGGTAATGCCCACCTGATATTTTGGTAAAATAGTGGCATAAATTTGACAATTAAACCGGGCGCACGTCGGTCATCCGTGTCAACTTAAGGTAGAAAACCAATGCTGGTAAGGTTTTAAGCTGTGTCTATCTACTCCTTGACATTTTCCCCCTCATCCCCTAACCCCAACTCCGGACCTGGGGAGAAGGGGAACCGGATTCTCTTACTCCCCTCTTGCTCCCCTCTCCCAAGCTTGGGAGAGGGGCTGGGGGTGAGGGCTGGCGTGGGAGAGGGGCTGGGGGTGAGGGGTTGAGCTTAAGTTGACACCAATGCACGTCGGTGCGCCCCTACGGTATCTGAACAGAATATATCAGCATCACAGCAATGATCCGAAACTTGACCGAATGGGATGAAGACGACAAGGGCGACGCCGAGGACGAATATGAAGCCCTGCGGCGTTCTTTGAGTTGGACAGAAGGGTTTGGTTTGCTGTTTGTTGACTGTACTCCCGCCACAGCCGATAAATTAATTGAGGATGTTAGGAAAGATTTACCGCAAAAAAGAATCGAGGTTTTACGTCTCACTGAACCGATTGAGAATCTCTATACCGAAATCGCCGCGTTACCGAATCGGGATAGTATCGATATCTTATTTATTCAAGGGCTAGAGCATTCGATTTATGACTATGAAAAGACAATTAAATATAATACAGAACGTCGCAACTATTCATTGTTTTATGTGCCGCGTTTATTCGGACATCTGAACCTACAACGAGAATCATTTCGCGACCATTTTAATATCTGTTTCGTTTTTCTCTTACCCAAATTTGCCCTCACCTATTTCAACCGCCGCGCACCCGACTTCTATGATTGGCGTTCTGGCTTGTTTAAATTAGAGACTCGAGGTGAGTTGGCTTTAGCCGAATTATCTCAAGGGGAAGATGAGTTTTGGTGGAACCAAGGATATCAGAAAGCTATGGCTGGGGATTTGGTAGACGCAATTGTTTGCTGGGAAAAAGCGTTAGATATTGCCCCCGATTCTCACGCTGCCTGGTACAACCGGGGTATTGCCCTAAGAAAGTTAGGAAGATTAGAGGAAGCGATCGCTAGCTACGATAAAGCCTTACAATTTAAACCTGATTTGTATCAAGCCTGGAACAACCGGGGTAATGCCCTGTTTGAGCTAGGAAAATTTGAAGAAGCGATCGCTAGCTACGATAAAGCCTTACAATTTAAACCTGATAAAGATGATGCTTGGAACAACCGGGGTATTGCCCTATTTAATTTAGGAAGATTACAGGAAGCGATCGCTAGCTACGATAAAGCCTTACAATTTAAACCTGATTACCCTGATGCCTTGAACAGTCGGGGTATTGCTTTGAGAAAGTTAGGACGAACAAAAGAAGCGATCGCTAGCTACGATAAAGCCTTACAATTTAAACCTGATGACTATCAAGCCTGGGATAACCGAGGTTTTGTTCTGTATAAGTTAGGACGAATAGAAGAAGCAATTATTTCCTGTAATAAAGCCCTAGAAATTAAACCGGATTACGATAATGCATTTTACAACAAAGCTTGCTATTTGGCGTTGCAAAACCAAATTGATATAGCCTTAGAAAACCTGCAACAAGCCATCACGCTGAATCCTGATCAATACCGAGAGATGGCAAAAACGGATGCTGAATTGGATAACATTCGCCAAGATCCACGATTTCAAGCGTTGATTCAAGAGGACAGGGATTAAGGTTATCAGTAATTCAGTGATTAAAGAGTTTATCAGCCTCTAGTCCTGTGGTACACCGAATTTGATAGATTAGCTTTAGGTACAGAAACATCATCGGATCAGGGGCTAAAGCCCCGACTACGAACGATAGATTAGCTTTAGGTACAGAAACATCATCGGATCAGGGGCTAAAGCCCCGACTACGAACGATAGATTAGCTTTAGGCACAGAAAAATCATCGGATCAGGGGCTAAAGCCCCGACTACGAACGAACCCCAAAGGAGAACTACGCTATGGCAATCTTACAACTTCAAGATGGTACAACCTACACTCAACTCAACGACATTACCCAGGAATTAGCCGCCCTGAATGTGAAACTGAATCATTGGTCAGTTGGCGATAATTCAGAGATTCGCCGCCTGTTGGCGCAAGATTCCTTAACTGATGAAGAAAAGGAACAAATTCTGCAAGCGTTGGATAACTATTTTGAACATCTGAAACAAACCGCAGGTTATCAGTCTCGCGATTTAATTGTGCTGCATCCCGATATCCCCAATCTGGACACAATGCTATCTAAATTTGACCGTTGTCATTACCACACCGATGATGAAGTGCGCTACATTGTCGCGGGTGAAGGGGTGTTTGGGTTTGTGCGTCCCGATGGTTCCCAGGTGGAATTAACGGTGCAGCCTGAAGAATATATTAATGTCCCGGCGAATACGGAACATTGGTTTCATTTAACGCCATCTCGACGGGTGAAAGCGGTGCGTTATTTCACCACAACAGAAGGGTGGGTTCCGGAATATACGGGCACGGAAATTAATTTTGAGGCGTAAATTTCGCCCCGGTATGGACATAGCACACCTAATTTTATGGATTAAAATTTCATCCGGAAACCGCAGGGGCGCACTGACGTGCGCCCTTTGCCGATGTGCGTCCTTTGCCGTTGAAGTGCGGAATGTGGGCTTACGATTTCCTAATGCTCATTTCAGTGCCATTATCCTTAATACTGTTTATTGATAATACCGCTCCCAATTTGGTATCATTCCCTCAACCGTTACGTTCCAACCTAACCCAGTCAGCATCTCGTCATGAAAATTCTCCATGGCACCTGGATTCCCCAAACCTCTGACGCATTCATCCAAACGGGCGCGTTTTATCTGTGGGTGGAAACGGATACCCCTTCTCCCCATAAAACTGCCCACCGCAATACGCATCCGGCTCAATTAACCCAAGCGGATTTAACCAACCTTCTGGTGAATGAACTCGGCATTTCCCCAACCTCATCTAACCCGATTCAGGATCAGATTACCCCCCAATACTTTATTCTGCCCACAACTCACGGACAACCGCTTCCATCACCGGAATTAAGCCGCTATCTGGAAATTGAATTGCCAGAATCTGTGGAGTGGCATATCTGGACAATTGATTGTTATCAGATTAGCCCAGTTTACCAAACATCTGGACGTAAATCTGGCGCAATCGCCCCCGTGATTAAATGCTTAAATGACCTGCATTTTATTGCCCTCTACAATCCCGCAGAACTGCAACTGGGGTCTGATTTACTTTTTTGGTATCACTACACCCAGTCATTTAAACAAGTTATCCTCAAAGACCAATATATTCCAGCGCTGAAATACAGGGAATTACCCCCACCCAAAAGCAAACGTAAACGCAGCGCCAAAACTCAGTTATTTGAACTTTATCCAGGTTGGCAAATTATATCGGATCACTATGAAGAGACGATTGACTATTATCAAGACTATATGCCCCTTGCCTGTGTATCCGGTTACGCCAGTCCCCCCGAACCGATCGAATTTTACGCCAAAGAAACGTTACTGCGGCATTTTTCTGAATGTTTGCTGACGGAGATTGTTACCAATACCCCAATCCCGGCTGTTTTGGATAAAAGAATTAATCATTCTCTGATTACCGATTGCCTCTATTCCTCACAAACTCCCCTAGCCCAAGCCCCTGAACGGGCATTAGACCTCTATAAACAATGGTCAAGTTGGAAACAACAAATTAGGGGAGGATCTGATACCTCCACTTTCCATCTTTGTTTTCAATTAGAAGACCCAGCAGCAGAGTCTTCCGACTCCTGGCAGATTCAGTTTATTGTTGCCTCTAAAAAAGACCCCTCCCTGAAACTAGCAGTTGCCGACTATTGGACTCTGAGTAAAAAAAAGAAAGCCACCGTTTATCAACAATTTGGTCAAGAGTTCGAGAAAACCTTACTCCTAAATCTCGGTTATGCTGCCCGAATTTACCCGCAAATTTGGCGCGGTTTGGAAACCGACCAACCCACAGGGTTAAACCTTACCTTAGAAGAGGCATTCACCTTTCTCAAAGAACAAGCGTGGGTGCTAGAAGATGCCGGATATAAAGTCATTATTCCCGCTTGGTGGACTCCCTCCGGGCGTCAACGTGCCAAGCTGCGCCTCAAGGCTTCCCCGAAAACCTCTCAGTCTACAAAAGCCGCGAGTAAGGGTTATTTTAATCTGGATACCCTTATTCAATATCACTACCAACTCTCCATCGGCGGTCAAGTGGTTACGCCTAAGGAATGGCAACAGTTAGTGGCGGCAAAAACGCCTTTAGTCCAGTTTCGAGGTCAGTGGATTGAACTCGATAAAAATAAGATGCAGCAAATGCTGGACTTTTGGCAATCCCACCAGGAAGAAACGGCAGAAATGACACTGCTGGAGTTGCTCAAGAAAACCAGCGAAGCTGACACAGAGATAGAAGTCGAACATGATGCTATCTTAGGTCAAATGATGGCGTGCTTGAATAACCCCAGCCGACTGGAACCGATTGACAATCCCGCCCACTTAAAAGGAACATTAAGGGAGTATCAAAAACGCGGTGTATCTTGGCTGCAATATTTAGAACAATTGGGACTTAATGGCTGTCTAGCCGATGATATGGGCTTGGGTAAGTCGATTCAGATTATTGCCCAGTTAGTCAAGGAACGGGAAACCGAGTCTTCGGTATCCCCTACCCTGTTAATTGCGCCAACTTCTGTGGTGGGGAATTGGCAAAAAGAGATTGAAAAATTTGCTCCTCATTTGCGTACCTTAGTGCATCATGGCAGTAACCGAATTAAAACCGAAAAGGAGTTTAAATCAGCTAGCCAAACCCTTGATGTAATCATTACCTCATTCACCCTCGCCCGCAAAGACGAAAAACTGTTTAAACGTGTAACTTGGCACCGTTTAGTTCTCGATGAAGCCCAAAACATTAAAAATCCCAAAGCCGCCCAAACCAAAGCGATTCTCAAATTACCCGCCCATCATCGTGTAGCGTTAACCGGAACCCCAATAGAAAACCGTTTATTAGACCTTTGGTCAATTTTCAACTTTCTCAATCCCGGCTATTTAGGCAAACAAGCCCAGTTTCGTAAAGCTTTTGAACTGCCGATTCAAAAAGACAATAACCGCCGACAATCGATCGTGTTAAAACAGTTAGTTCAACCGTTGATTCTACGACGAGTGAAGACAGACAAACAGATTATTAAAGATTTACCAGATAAACTTGAACACAAACAGTATTGTCAGCTTACCCAAGAACAAGCCTCGTTATATGAAGCCGTGGTCAAAGATGTGGAGGCAAAACTGGAAGACGCTGAAGGAATAAACCGCAAAGGGTTAATTTTGTCAACCCTACTGAAACTCAAACAAGTTTGTAATCATCCAGCCCAGTTTCTCCAAGATAACAGCGAATTCTCGCCCACGCGATCGCATAAATTAGAACGCCTGATCGAAATGATTGAGGAGGTGAATGCGGAAGGGGAAAGTTTGCTGGTTTTCACCCAATTTACGGACATTGGTAGCGCCCTAACCAACTATCTGAAACAGACCTTGCATTACAACACTTATTATATTCATGGCGGCATCAGTCGGACAAAACGAGAGCAAATGATTACGGCATTTCAAGACCCCGACACTGAACCTTCGGCGTTTATTTTATCCCTGAAAGCTGGGGGTGTCGGCATCACCTTAACTAAAGCCAATCACGTTTTCCATTTTGACCGTTGGTGGAACCCCGCCGTTGAAGATCAAGCCACTGACCGCGCTTTCCGGATTGGTCAAAAGAAGAATGTTTTTGTGCATAAATTTGTGGCATTAGGTACGTTAGAAGAACGGATTGATCAGATGATTGAAGAGAAGAAAAAATTGTCGGGGGCGATTGTCGGGGCGGATGAGTCATGGTTAACGGAACTGGATAATGAACGGTTTAAACAGTTGATTGCTTTGAATCAAGCCGCTATTTTATAAAGTTAGGAGGGGGAATTTGAGTTAATTTTGGTGGGCAATACCAACGATGGCGGCGTGGCACACCTTAATTGGTGGAGTAGAATTGTAGGGGCGCAAGGCTTGCGCCCAATTCCACAGTCAAATCTATCCCACAATTTTAACTGTGTCAGCCGACAAGTGCTATTAAACTTAGGAGTCATGCAGAATGTCTAGATTCAGCCGAACCTGGTGGGGCAAACGTTTTATTGATGCCTTAGAATCCTTTACCGACTCCGGTAGACTGGGACGAGGGCGTTCTTATGCCAGTGGGGGTAAGATTAAAGAGTATAAAATTATTCAGGGTAAAATAACCGCAAAAGTGAGGGGGTCAATTAATCCCTATTTTGGCGTTTATAACGAACCATTGTACACCACAACCATTGAAATAAAACCAATTTCAGCAGCATCTTGGTCAAAGGCGATCGCGAATTTGTCATCTAAGGCAAGTTTTGTCTCTAAACTACTCATGAATGAGATGCCAGATAATATTGAAGAAGCATTTGCCGATGTCAACCTTCAATTGTTACCCAAAAGCCGTTCTGACTTTACCACCCATTGTTCCTGTCCCGACTGGTCAAATCCCTGTAAACATATTGCCGGGGTGTATTACTTAGTCGCCAACGAATTAGACGCTAACCCATTTTTACTCTTTGAACTCAGAGGTTTATCGCCAGAAAAGCTACAGCAAGAACTGGCTAAATCCCCTTTAGGTCAGGTGTTATCCCAAGCCTTACAGGATCAGGAAGCCGCCATAGAACCCGCCCAATCTTACTATACCCAGCCAGAAAAAATGCCACCACCATCATCTGTGAATCAGAAGGAGTTCTGGTTGGGAGAAAAACGATTACCCTCAATGGTGGAGATGGATGCAACTGTGAATATTCCTGCCATTTTGATTAAAAAAGCCGGAGATATTCCACCCTTTTGGCACAAGGATAGTTCGTTTATTGAAGCAATGGAACAGGTGTATCAGCGAGTGCGGACTAAAAATAAAGAGAGCCTCTGAAAAAGAGAAGTTACAAGCCGAAAGATTTAAAGGGATGTTAATTATGTTACAATACGATCCGAAATTACGCCTACCAACAAGTGCTGAATTGCCTTGTTCCGATGATACGCCTGTGGATAACGAGAATCAAAATTTTATTCCAAACTTACTGTTATTTTTACTAAAGTTTATTTGGGGGAAGCGAACAGATTGGTTTTTTGGGGTGGATATGGGAATTTATCACACCACAGGAGTTAGTCCGTTGGTTCCTGTAGTTCCCGATGGCTTTTTGAGTTTAGGGGTTGAACGTCATCGGCAAGGTAGACAGAGGAAAAGCTATGTCGTTTGGGAAGAAAATGGTGTTGTTCCGATTTTTGTCTTAGAAGTGGCATCGCGAACACCGGGGGGAGAATACGATACGAAGATGGGAATTTATGCCAACTTGGGAGTTTTATATTATCTAGTTTATAACCCCGATTATTGGCAGCGAGATAGGCATCAACCTTTTGAGGTTTACCGCTTAGTAGAGGGAGAGTATCAACTGCAAATTGGTGAACCTTACTGGATGCCAGAAGTTGGCTTAGGGATTGGACGTGCGCCTTACCAAGATGGTGAACTAGAGATTGAAGCGTTGTATTGGTACAATCAGCAGGGTGTCCGTTATTTAACACCTGAAGAACAATTAGCCCGTTATCAAGAACGTTTTGGCGAATTACCAGAGGATTAAGATGACTACCCCTAACCGTCCTAAAGTTTTCATCAAAAAAATTATGCCTGTGGAGTTATTAAACCAGCAGGTATATAGCGTTCCTAAATTGGTTCTGGCAATTTTTGAAAATGAAACCAATGTATAGCAAAGGTTTCAGGGTTTTTAATAGTCGCATCCTATTTAGGGTTGCTATATTATGAGAATGGGGGAAATCCATTCAAGGGATTACATTGCCCACACTACCAATTACCCAATTCTAAGTAAATCGTTCAAATTGGAGTAAAAATAATGAAAATAAAAGGAATCATACGCGGCAAAACGATTGAACTTGCCGAACAACTACCTATCCCAGAGGGACTAGAAATTTGTATCGAAATTCCCGATAACTTAACAACTGACCCAGAGGGAAAGTGGGAGAAACTACAAGCTATCATTGGAGTGTGGAAAGACAATCAGGAAATTGCCGAAATTTTCACTGATATAGATAGAGAACGTCATGCTGATTTAGGGCAACCCATAAATTTTGATGACTTGAACTAACCCCCTTATGTACTTGCTCGATACTAACAGCACTTATTCAGCAACCCCTACTTACAAATGGGGGAATAACTTCAAAAAAGATTGCCGATAAAAATTCAAAACTCGTTGAGTATAATCCGCCGTGGAACCCTGATTATATTGCTGGGGATCACCCGTCATCCACCAAGCCGCCGCTCGCTGTACCGCTACTGTCTCATTGTTACCACTCGCCTCATACTGTTCATTAAACACATCTCCCATCACACAAACTAAAATAGTACGGGCAGTCGCCGGACTCGCTGCAAAATCGGCGGGTGTTAGTTCCTCTCCAATACATTGATTTGACCAACGGGGAATATTTTCTGGTTTAATTTGCCAATCACTGTAAAGTCCATCATTTTCGATTCCTGTTTGTGGTGCGGCGCGTCGTAGTGCTTCCACTAAAGCAGCGACTTTTGTATCAGAAATCGCGTTATTAGCGGCGGAACGGGCGGCGGCTTGAGGCTGAGAGGCGGCTGACGATTGACTTTCCATCGGTTGAGCAGACGATGCTGGTTTTGCCGCCGAGGGAGTCGGGGTGGGTTGAGTGGGAGTTGCAGGTTGTTGTGTCTGGGGATTGCGGCGTTGTTGTTGGTAATTTTTCAGCACATTCTGAATGTAAGTGTAGGTGTAAGAGTTTTCAGGAATGCTATTATATTGACTCCCATCCCCAGTCATCCACCAAGCGGCTGCTCGTTGTATTGCCACCGACTCATTATTATTACTGGCGCGATACTGCTCATTCAATACATCCCGCATCACGCAAACCAAGATAGCCCGCGCCGTAACCGGACTGGCTTCAAAATCGGTCGGTGAAAGTTCTCGTCCAATACATTGCTTTGACCACCGGGGAATGTTACCTGGTTTAATTTGCCAGTCGCTATAGAGTCCATCATCTGCCCTCCCTGTTTGCGGTGCGGCTAGTCGCAGGGCTTCCACAAGCGCTGAAACTTGAGCATCAGAGGCTTGAGCGTATACCGGGGAACTCCAGAATCCCAGAGAAAGTAACGCTGTACTCAGTAGGACTCGTTGAACTGGTTTAATGAATCTGAAACCCATGGCGACAACCCTTGTTTAGCTAAAGAAGTCAATCGTAGGCGTGGTTTTAGAATCAATTGTAGGGGTGGGTTTAGACATTAACGCTAGCTTACCCGCCAATAATTGTTCAACACAACCCGCCTTTATCTAATTGTAGGGGCTACGTTCTTCTGCCAAAGCGCTAATCTTATACTTAGAGACACCCAGACAGCCCGGTTGAAGGAGCAGTGCGATGAATAATCCATTTGACAAATATCAGATTAGTCCCCATAAGTTCGGGATACTGAGAAACCTGATGCTAATGACAACAGGCGCTACGGTAGTTGTCGCCCTGATTTTTGGCATTGGGGTATGGCGCACCGGGTCTCGTTTTTTGGGGCAAGTGACGACGCTGTTTAGCACCCCTCAACCCGCACCCGAAGTTGATGTGCGCTCCTTGATTGTCCAGCAAGTGCGGGAGGCTAGCGACTTAACCACGGCGGTGTTTACGATGGAGGCGGTGGTTCCGACTCGTCAAGCTCGGACGTTGGCAGGGTATCCGATCGCAGAAACCACACTCCTTTATATTGCTTATGGTGAGGTGCGGGCTGGTGTCGATTTGGCAGAACTCAAACCAGAAAATGTGCAAACTGTCAATGATACGCTGCAACTTCAACTGCCACCCCCCAAAATTTTAGATAGCAAAATTGACGTAAATCGGTCTCAGGTGTATGACTACGATCGCGGATTCTTGGGATTAGGACCTGATACAGCACCCCAGTTGCAGATGTTGGCGCAACAAGAAACCTTAAAGAAAATTGTATTCAATGCCTGTGAGCAAGGGGTATTAGACAAAGCCAACGAACGCGCCGAACTGGTTGTGAGTCAGTTGTTGACGACAGCCGGATATAAACAGGTGGAGGTAAATACTCAATCCCCTGTACCTGGTACTTGTCAGTCGGCGGCGTTAGCCTCTCAGCCTGGTAATTGAGTAGATAGGGAGCAATGTAGAGACGTGCCATGGCACGTCTGGGAGATAGGTGTCTTTACAAATGACAAATGACAAATGACCAATGACAAATGACCAATGACCAATGACCAATGACAAATGACAAATGACCAATGACAAATGACCAAGGATCAATTTTTTGTCCCAGAAGTCCCTCAGGAGGATTACCCTGGAATCAGAGGACTTGTAAATATACCAATGAAGATGCGTAGGAGTAGTATAAAACCTTACCAAAGGGACAATTCGCTAATCCAGTCCAGGCAACATCAGTCTACGCCATGCCATCAATTGGCGAATGGAGGTGAACCCTGGTGTTTACATCGGGTTCTCAGTCGAATTGAAGAGGACGTAATTTGGCAATGACTTACTGTCTGGGTATTATTAACCGTTTTGGTATAGTCTTAGCGGCAGACTCTCGCACCAATGCCGGAGTAGACTATATTTCTACTTACAATAAGCTTTTTGATTTTTCCCTGCCAGGAGAACGAGCGATTGTTATATGTACATCGGGAAACCTTTCGATTACCCAAGGGGTGATCAATCGGTTACATCGGGATCTACAGAGTCAGGAAGAACTGAATATTCACTCCCTCCCGAATATGTATGAAGTGACTCGTTATATTGGCAGCAAACTGCGACAAATTCAAGATCAAGACCGTCCTTGGTTAGAACGCGATCGCATTGATTTTAACTGTAGTTTGTTAGTCGGGGGTCAAATTCGCGGCGAAGCACCGCAACTCTATCTGATTTACACCCAAGGTAATTTTATTCAAGCCACGCTGGAAACGCCGTTTTTGCAAATTGGCGAAACCAAGTATGGCAAACCCATTCTCGACCGAACTCTCACTTATGATATGCCCCTAGAGGCTGTTGCCAAGTGCGCTCTGCTGTCTATCGATTCAACCATGAAATCGAATATTTCAGTCGGACCCCCGATTAACTTGGTCATGTATGAAGCTGGCACATTTATGGCTCGCCAGAAACTGCAACTGCGCTTAGGTGATCCCTATCTGGCAAAGATTCGCAAATTGTGGGAAGATTCGTTACGACGGGCATTTGAATCCATGCCAAATATTGAATGGCAGCATCCAGTAGAGGATAATCAACAAGAAGATATTCTGATTGATTAAATTCCCCATGATACACCGAGCGAAGCCGAGGTGTTGCCCATTGCCCATTGCCCATTCCCTATTCCCCATTCCCTGACAAATGACAAATGACGAATGACAAATGACGAATGACAAATGACAAATGACAAATGACAAATGACAAAGGACAAATGACAAATGACAAAGGACAACTAACAAACCGATATTGGATTGGAGCGATCGCGGTTTTGGGAATGCTGGAGACAGCATTCCTCACCGTGGTTGAATGGTTGGGAAAAGCGGCGGAGATTTGTCCCACCCATGGCTGTCAGGCGGTGCTAGAAAGTCCTTATGCCCAGGTTTTTGGACTCCCTCTCCCCCTATTTGGATTTCTTGGCTATACCACTTTGTTAGGGGTTTCCCTAGCACCCTTAGCGATTAAATCCTTGCCATCCGAGTGGGTGCAATCCAGTTGGCTGGTTATGCTGGCAATTACCACCTGTATGCTGGTGAGTAGCGGCTATCTGATGTACGTGATGCTGTTTATTGTCAAGGGAGTTTGTCCCTACTGCATCGCCTCGGCGCTGTTGTCCTTAATCCTATTTCTGTGGACTACCATCGGTCATGATTGGCAAGATATTGGACAAGTTACGCTGACAGGATTGGCGGTTGGTTTGCTGACGTTCACGGGGATAGTGGGAGTCTATACTCAGGTTCCTAGCGCTAGCGCTGCGACAGGAGAATCCGCTCCACCCATTACCCATATCTCCGGTGCGGCTGAACTCACGTTGGCACGTCATTTGAACACTGTAGGGGCAAAGATGTATGGTGCATTTACTTGCCCTCATTGTCACGAACAAAAACAACTTTTTGGTCAAGCGGCATTTAATCAAATTGATTACATTGAATGTCATCCTCGTGGCAAGAATGCCCAACCCGAACGCTGTAAAGCCGCTAATATTAAAGGAGTTCCCACCTGGGAAATTAAGGGACAGTTTTATTCAGGGGTACAACCATTAGACCGATTGGCAGATATTTCCGGTTATCAGGGTTCAGAGGCGTTTAAGTACGAGTTTCCTTATTGATCTGTTCACGGAACTTATGAACACAATTGAGTGGAAAGTTCCCCCATTATATCCCGAAGTTCAGCAGAGGGATTATCTACCCGATATACTTCTTGCAACGCATCTGACCAAAGTTGCTGTTTACTGAAATAATTGGCTCGTTCTAATGCCATTTCTTCAGTCGTTGCCCCTTTTTCCTTCAATTGTGCGGCTAAAATAATCAATCGCACCCGAATGCGATCGCGCTGTTTACCATCTAAGACGGTAAAGGGTATAAATCGTATAGGTTGGCTATCGTCTGCCTGATCAAAAATGACCCAGTGGTAAGTTTGACCAGGTTCTAAGGGATCTCCTGTATAAGCCACACG
The DNA here is from genome assembly GCF_040218245.1 of Coleofasciculus sp. E1-EBD-02. Classification (NCBI taxonomy): domain Bacteria; kingdom Bacillati; phylum Cyanobacteriota; class Cyanophyceae; order Coleofasciculales; family Coleofasciculaceae; genus Coleofasciculus; species Coleofasciculus sp. E1-EBD-02. Next base: position 12,801 of record NZ_JAVJQN010000146.1, read on the forward strand.
ATTCACGCCGTCTGTATCACTCGCTGCAATCGGTTGACGCCAAATCACTTGCTCACTATTTGCCTGACGAATACCAATTTCACCGATTTTTCCTTGCCAAACAAATACGGGGCGATTATGCCAAAGTGTGGCTGAATTTCTATGGTATTCTGGTGTAATTAGGCAAAGGTCAACGGGTCGTGAGCCTAAGGGCGGATCTTCTTTGCGATTTAACAAATCTTGGCGAATGGTTCTCCAGGATACATCGGGATGAATCGGGGCAGTTAGCGCTAGTTTTGCTGTAGATAAAACGAGACAAGTTGTCCAAAATAAACACTGTATTCCGTTAAGATTCACCATTCAATCGTCTCCAAAAAATAGATAGTGCGTAAATCCAAATTGTAACTGATGGTAAAAACAAGGGAACCAATAGGGCGGCGGAAATATAAACCTGTAAGCTAATGATTCCATAAATAGCGGTGGCACTGGTTAATAGTAGCAACCCTTGTCCTGTCCGAATTTGTTGGCGTTCACTGAGGAGTAACACCATTCCTTTACCGAGAAATGCCGCAATACCAACCATCCATAAATCTGGTATTGGAATTACTAATCGCTGGCTTAATAATTGGTGCATGGTATAGGCATGAGATTCGCCCCCTGTATATACAGGGGGATAATTCAGGTGCGGATTTTGCGATCGCCAATAGTCTACAGCCATAGGAATGGGAAAGTTATCACTCCCTCCATCGGTTACCCCAGCTTGGTCATATCCGCCTGCTGCAATCAGGACAACTTGCTGGTTTAATTGTGCCGCTGTTGGTGCATTCTCGGTATTTTCTAGTAACTCCCAAGCGGCAATTGTTTGATACGCATAATCCGGGGGAATGGAAAAATCAATAATTGGATATAACCAAAGTTGTTGGAAATTTCGCGATGGGTTTGTAATTGCAGGAAGACGCAACGGATGCAAAAATTCCGTGAGGGGATTGGGTGCAGGATTGTTGTCTAAATAGTGAATGAATCGGGTGCGGAAATTTGCCGATGAATCGGTCTCGGTTAATCGCTGCGGTTGGGGTAAATTCGGATTAGGGGTTTGATTGGCGGCGTGGGCGAGGGCTAATAAATAGGCAAAGGAACAACTATCGGCACAATTGGCATTAGGGGAGAGAAGTTTGGTATACCAAAGCGGCGCATTAATATAAGCCTCTAAACTCCAATTAGGGTGGGCGAGACTATCAATGATTCCCAGTTCTTCGTTCCCAGTTTTTGCCGAAGCAAAGACTAACCAGGTTTGTTTTTTGTCAATGGATTGCTGAATAGACTGCGCCAGAACATCATCTTCATCGGTGGGACTATCCAGGAGATAATCTAAGCCAATAACTTTGGCATCTAATGCAGTAAGCTGATCAATAAGACGGGCTAAATAGGTGCGGTCAATGGGATTAATGCGGCGTGCATCAATATTGGCATGGATGAGAGACTCGCGATCAATATGCACTAAGAGAACAGAGGGAGATTTCTCTGTAGGAAGCTGTTCAGTAATATTCCGATAAACCGACTGCATCCAAACCCGCCGTTCCAGTAGAAAATCTTGCACCCCAGGGCGTAAACTAAGAAACATGAGAACCAAAAGTGCGATCGCTTCGGGTTTGGTTGGTAACCAACGCTTGACCCGTTGCTTCCAGCCTGTGGGTTCTAAGCGAAATGGGGGGGCGTCAGGATGGCGAAATAGGGAGGGAACTAGATAGGCGCTGGGATAGGTGAGATGCTTTTCTAATTTGAGATACTGACAAGCCGCCCGCAGAGATTCTTGCACATCATGAAACTGGGCTAACCGTTGCAGAAACTGCACCAGGAATTCTTGGGCGACTTGATTGTGAATCGGTTCTCGCATCACCGCCACCTGAGGAAAGCCCAAATCAATCAGGGAATTGGCTAAACTGAGTCCATTACAGGAATTAAACAGGGCAAACTGTAAGCCGCGTTCCTTGGCGATTTTCAGGGGGGTGGCGATTTCACTGAAATTCAGAGACACTCCCGGCGCGATCGCAAACTCTCCTCCGGTTAAGATAGTTTCATTACTATGACCTGCGAAAAATAAGATATCCCAGCCGCGTTCATCGGTAATGTGCTTGACAATTTCCGTTTTTAATGCATCCGTTTCCTGTCCCGGTTGCCAACCGACAAACACAACCTCAGCAATTCCAGAGAGCGATCGCACCGCCTCTTGATCCGCGTTAAAATTTAATCCGGTATCATCTCCCCAAATCACCAAAACCCGCGCCCGTCGCCGCCGCCTCGGTGTCACCGTTGTCCCTTGAATCGTCAGAGGTGTCCGCAGGATATGAATTTGACCCTGTACCGCAAACTCGGTGCCAATTTCCCAAGCTTCCCAGGGTAATCGGGCGAGTTCTAGGGGATTACAGGTAATAAAAATTTCGATAATCGGGGTAGTATCTTTCGTCCCCTGATCTCGAACCGCCTGAACGATACGAGAACGAAGTTCAAACAACTCCCCTCGCCGCAACCATTGATGAAACTCGTAGAGTAACTTTGCCTCAGCTTGAACCAATTTAGCGTGCCAATCGATGGGTGGTTTCCTCAAGTTCCCCATTTGAGACACCCGCCCTCGCAGCGCCTGCTTATAGAAACTCAGATAGACTGAACTCCACTCCTGATACAGTGTGGTTAGGGTTTCTGGATAGGGTACAGTCACACCAATTTGTTGTCCTCGTCCCCAGGACAACTCAAACAGACAAGCCTGTTCGACGCGCTGCACTTTGAGATAGAACACAAAACGGTTGGGAGTCATAGTCGATGAAATCGCCAATTGGCAACCAAGATGCCTCGTTTATTGATTCTATCTCTCAGCCATCAGGGGGATATGCAAGGGAGAATGTCAACTTATTAACTATTAGACCAGAAACCGTAGGGGCGCACAGACGTGCGCCCGATTCAATTTTGGGTGCGTTGGTTCGTTCGTCGTTCGTCGTTCGTAGTCGGGGCTTTAGCCTTTAGTACCCCGACAAACAATAAATTGATCAAATCCTTACTCGTAAATCCAAGGATTGATGGTTGGTTGCCAACTTACCAGTTCCTCTTCCTTAAACCAAAGCTTAATTTCCTCTTTAGCCGTGTCTGGTCCATCGGAACCATGAATCAGGTTGCGACCAACGGTAACGCCAAAATCACCCCGAATCGTTCCCGGTTCAGCGCTGAGGGGATTAGTTGCACCAATGATTTTCCGGGCGGAGGCGATAATCCCCTCTCCTTCCCAAACCATTGCCACAACCGGACCAGAGGTGATGAATTCAATGAGTCCAGCAAAAAATCCCTTGTCTTTGTGAACTGCATAATGTTGTTCAGCCAGTTCCCGGCTAACACTCATCAGCTTGAGTCCCACCAGGGTAAAGCCTTTTGTTTCCAGCCGTTGGATAATTTCACCCACCAGATTACGCTGGACGCCATCTGGCTTAATCATCAGAAATGTCCGCTCCAAGTTTCTCTCCTCAACATTTTTTACAAATTACCAAACCCAGATTAGACCATATTCGTGTCCATCGCCCAATTCGACTAAATCTGGGTCAACTAAATAGATGGTAGGGACAAGGCAACAGGCAACAGGCAACAGGCAACAGGACTCAAGGTATAAAGGTTACAAAGGCGGATTTGGTATCATGTTTCAGCAAGGCGAGAGACGTTCCATGGAACGTCTCTACAAATTCCAGATGTGCTGTTACCCGTTGGTTTACTTGTTCTTGGTTTGTCCTTTAGCCTGTTCTAAGGCGATTTCTTTCAGCGCCTGATAAGAATTGGAATTTGAGGTTCCTTCAATTGCCTTAACTGCTAAATCTTGCACCTGTTTCAGCGCCGCATCCAGTTGTTTGGAGAGATTTTCAATGCGGGCTTCTTGGTTTTCAATGGTTTCTTGCAGCGATTCAATCCGTAGGTCATAGAACCGCTTTTGTCCGTCGATTTCTAACTGTTGTAAATCTGCCTTAACTTTAACTTGATTATTCGCGATCGCCTTTCCTTGTTCTTTGGCTTTCTTAACCGCCGCTTCCTTCTCTTGGTCAAAGGCGTCTACCTTAGATTTTAACTCATCAAACGTCTTCTCCTGTTGTGCGATCGCCTTTTCTCGTTCCTCCCATTGCTGTTGTTGCGCTTGATTGGCTTCTTCCAATTCCTTGTACAGCGTTTTCTGCTGCTGTTCGTAAGTATCCTGATCTAAATTACGACGTAATTCCAAATCATACTTGTACTCTTGCTCCTCCCGTTGACGACTTCTTTGATGGTCTTCATTCCGCTCCTTAATTGCCTGTTGATGTTCAGCTTGCTCTTTTTGCCAAGCTTGACGCAAGTCCTGAATTTCTTGTTCTAATGCCTCTCGCTGTTGACTGAGTTCGGCTTCAAAGGCTTTGGAGTTTTCTTCGTAAGTTTCAATTAACTCATCCAGCGTATCTTCTTCAATGTCGTCTAAATCATATAAAGCTTCAAGCTGTTGTGTTTCTTCGGCAACCGCTTGGCGCAATTCTTGTAAACTTGCGGCTTCAGTCGTGAGTTTTTCCGATAACTCACTCACCGCTCCCCCAAATCCAACTTGCAACTCAACCAGACAATCCATTGTTGCTGTCATTTTATCGGAAGCGGTAGACAGCTTTTTACTCACGATTCCAGCGTGCTGACCATTTGGGGACGCGCCGTTATTTTTGACCTCTTTCTGAAGTTGTTTTAGTTTACTTTCTAACTCTTTCCGCTCTTTCCATAATTCTTCATAAGATTCGAGAATTTCAGCTTTGGTGTTTTTGCTATTGGGTTTGCTTGCCATAATTCTTACCTGGGTTATTTTGAGTTGTGATGAATGATAAGTTAAGGGTTGGGTTAGGGCGGGTTTAGTTACGTTATCGGTTTTCTCCCAAACGTTATCGGTAAAACCCGCTGCTACCAACCTGCTTACCCTAGAGGGGCGGGTTTAGTTAAGTTATCGGTTTTGTGCAAAACGTTATCGGTAAAACCCGCCCCTACATAATTGGTTTAGGCTTTAGTTTTTTGTTCATTATTATTTGTCGAACTATCAAACGCTCTCATTGCCAACGCCTGAGACTGCTTGAGGCTATCCTGCAACTGAGCATAGAGTTGATTAATTTGTTCAGTCTGCTTTTGAATTGTTTCTTCCAGGGATTGAACTTTGAACTCATAACTTTGCTTATTGGCTTCCCATTCTTTATCCAGTAACTCAGCTTTGACTTTGGCGTCTTGGTGAACGTCTTTAATCGCCTCTTCCCTGGCTTTTTTCACCGATTCGTCTAAGTCTTTGGGGAAATTATCAACTTTTTGCTGATAGTCTTTAAATAGAGGCTGACGCTCTTGCAGAATCTTTTCCCGTTCCGACCAATGTTTTTCTTTTTCTTGGTTGGCTTCGCGCAGTTCTCGTTCTTGGTTACGTTTTAAGGTTTCGTATTCATCAGCCTCAATTTTGCGCTGACGTTCTAGTTGGTAAGTATAGTCAGATTCTTGCTGTTGTCGCTCTTTGGCTAATGATTCAGCTTCTTCCTGAATCTTCTGCTCAAATTCCGCCTGTTCTTTTAACCAGGATTTGTGCTTATCGGCTTTATCTTTCTCAATTGACTGACGCTGTTCTGTGGTGGTTTGTTCAAGACGTTTCAGGTTTTCTTGGTGTTCTTGGGTGAGAATATGCAAAGCATCAGCGACGACGCGAATTTGTTGCAAGTATTGTAATTGCTGCGTTTCTACCTGAATAGCTAACTTGAGTTGATCCCCTTTTGCTGATTCGCTGGTTAATTTTTCCGAGAGTTGATTAATAATTGTGCCAAAGTCTAATTGTAAATCTGCGAGTCCTTTGACAATACTATCAACGGTGTAGGTTGAGGCGACGTCTAGAACCTGTTGATTTTTCTGTTTTTCAGCTTCTTCTTCCTTCGTGGCGATTTTGGAGTCAATGGTTTTGCGTTGGTTCAGGATTTGCTCAAAGGCTTTAAAAATTTGGTCTTTGCTGTCTTTTGTTGCAACCACAATTAGTCTCCTTATTCTCAATAACTTACATTAATCCGCGATCGCATGTTCCCTAGGTTAGCCTTTAGGGTTTGGGTATGGGTGTGATCTGGGTGTTTAGGGCTGTTCACTGGACTCGCGATCGCCTAGTTCGCATTTAGTACATTTGTACTATAAACAGTATAGTCAGATTCTTCTACGACTGTCAAGTCCAGCAAGCAGCACTCAGACAGCGTAAATTAGAGATATATTGAGAATTTGCCGAAATTTAGCAGATACAGCAGATTTGGTGGTTGATGAGGTACAGCCTTAAGCAAGATCCCCGACTTCGTAGGAGTTGTCGGGGATCTGTCTGTGTACCTCACAGCTTATACAGGACATGTTGTGTCCCTACTCTGAATCTATGGATATGTTCTAACTTAATAACGTTCTAACGATGAGAATAAAGTCCTGGTGCATAAGCTTCTAACACTTTACCCGTGCGGAAGCAGTTGATCATCAAGTAATCACACGCTGGACATTGAGTATTAGAGATATTCGTTTTAAAACAGTATTCTCGTTGAGCTTTACTGCCACAATTCGGACAATGTATTTCTTGTTTTATCTGCATTTTGTAACGGGTTTTATGACAAAAAATGATTGAAATTAACCACTTAAATTAAATTTCCATGATTAAATTATGCCAAAGATTTAAACCAATTTTTGCTTTCTTAATATTTGCTTAATCTTTACTTAATCTTTACATTTGGCTATTGGATTCTACCGTTGCCGATGCAGACAGACCCATCTATCGGGCGAGGGAGGTTGTTTCGTCAAATGTTAAGAATAGTAAATAGAACCAGGATGACTCATGAAAATCTTCAGAACCATGGAAGCGCAACAACGCAGGAACCTACTCGCTCTATTCGCGGCGGGTCTTCTGTTTTGGTCAAGTTTAGCTTCGATGCTACCAGCATTACCCCCTTACATTGAAGACATGGGGGGAACAACCCAGCAAGTCGGGATGGTGATGGGCGGCTTTGCGATCGGGTTGTTAATGTTTCGACAACGTTTAGGACATTTAGCCGATCAACATAGCCGTAAACTGGTGATCCTGATTGGTACGATTGTGATGGCGATCGCACCTTTAGGGTATTTGTTTGCGGATTCGATTGCCTGGTTAATGGCAATCCGGGTCTTTCACGGGATTGGTTTAGCGGCATTTACGACAGGCTATATCGCCTTGGTGACCGATTTGTCACCCGTAGGTCAGCGAGGAGAGTTGATTGGCTATATGAGTCTGGTGACGCCCTTGGGTATGGGATTAGGTCCAGCCTTGGGGGGATTGCTGGAAGCTCAAGCGGGTTACACCGCGTTTTTTCTATTTTCTGGGGGACTGGGTTTATTAGCGTTTGTTTGTGCTAGCCAGGTGCGGGAACCTGAGCGAATCCAGGGAGCAAAATCGAAAACAGCTAAACTGACATTCAAAGGATTCTGGCAGCTATTGGTGAGTCCCCGGTTGCGGATTCCGGCTGTGGTGTTGCTTTTGGCTGGGTTGGCGTTTGGTGGGGTGAGTACATTTGCGGCGTTGTATATCCGAGCCACAAATGTCGATTTAAATCCGGGCTGGTTTTTCACGGCGGTGGCGATAGGGAGTTTCGGGATGCGTTTAATCGCGGGGCGGGCGTCTGATCGGTACGGACGAGGCGTGTTTATTACCGGGAGTCTGATTGGCTATGGAATCGCCTTAACCCTGTTTTCTCAAGCGCAAACCCCACAAGCCTTTTTGGTGATTGGTTTAATTCAAGGATCAGGGGCGGGGATTTTATTACCCTTGATGATCGCCTTAATTTCCGATCGCTCCGGTGCCCATGAACGTGGGCGCGTGTTCTCGGCTTGTATTGCGGGGTTTGATTTAGGGATTGCGATCGCAGGTCCGGTTTGGGGTACGATGGCTGAACCTCTGGGCTATCCCAGCATTTTTCTGGGCGCAGCGGGTTTGATTGTCTTAGCTGTGATTATTTTCACGACTCAATCGAGCAAAACCTTATCTCATTCCCTCAGATTTGCTGTAGGGCGGGAGCGAGATATTTATGTTTATCGAGAGGTCGAGTCTTAGTGTTCCGGGTGCAGGAGAATGTAGAGACGTAGCATGCTACGTCTGGAAGCAGGGGGAGCAGGGGGAGCAGGGGGAGCAGGGGGAGCAGAGGGAGCAGGGGGAGATAGGGAAGCTGGGGGAGATTTCCCATGACAAATGACGAATGACGAATGACGAATGACGAATGACAAATGACGAATGACAAATGACCAATGACAATCATTGATAAAATAGAGAGCCGTTAGAGAAAGTAGCAATGACTCCATCTCCTTCATACTCTGATCCACAGTTACTTAAGAGCGATTTAGCGGCACTTATTGAGCGACTGCCAAATCTGACTGATGAAAAATGGATTCAACGTGCTTTAGGCGTACTGGTTCGGCTGACTCAGGAGGAGATTGATCGCCTAGATTGGAAAATCCTCACGGCGACGTTAGAGGATATGGAATCTGCCTTTCAAGTATTCTATCCCTATCGTCACGTTCGCAAGGTCACGATTTTTGGGTCAGCCCGGATTGACTCCCAGACGCCAGAATATAAAATCGCTGCTGAGTTTGCCCGCTATTTGACCCAGCACGGTTTTATGGTGATGACAGGCGCTGGCGGTGGCATTATGGAAGCCGGACATTTAGGTGCTGGCGCGGAAAATTCCTTTGGTTTGAATATTCAGCTTCCCTTTGAGGAAACGAATCCGTTTATTCAGGGAGATCCGAAACTGATTCGGTTTAAATATTTCTTTACCCGCAAACTATTCTTCCTTAAAGAAAGTGACGCGATCGCGCTTTTTCCGGGTGGCTTTGGTACGCAGGATGAAGCGTTTGAATGTTTAACCCTCTGTCAAACCGGGCGACTTGAACCAGTACCATTGGTTTTGATTGATCGCCCTGGTGGTACATACTGGCACGATTGGGATGCCTATCTTCGCAAGCATTTAATTCAACGAGGGTTAATCAGCCCAGAAGATACTAGCCTTTATACGGTGACGGATAATCTGGATGTGGCTTATGAGGCAATTCATCAGTTCTACAGTGTCTATCACTCTAGTCGTTATGTCGGCGATCGGTTCGTGATGCGGCTTAAATCAGAGTTGTCTGATGCTGAGGTTGAACAGCTTAATGCTGAGTTTAGTGATATTGTCGTCAAAGGTCAGATTGACAAGAGCAACGCTTTACCGGAAGAACTTCCGGATGAAACAGCGGATTTGCCCCGCTTAATTTTTTACTTTAACCGCAAAGATTCTGGACGTCTCTATCAATTGATTGCTCGGATTAGTCAAATGGCGGCTGCATCCCCAGAAACAACCCATCCTGAACGTAAATAAATAGGTAGGCACAATAAACGTTAAAGGCGGAGGTCGTCATTTGTCATTTGTCATTCGTCCTTTGTCATTTGTCATTTGTCATTTGTCATTTGTCATTTGTCATTTGTCATTTGTCATTTGTCATTTGTCATTTGTCATTTGTCATTTGTCATTTGTCATGGGAAATCTCCCCCAGCTTCCCCAGCTTCCCCAGCTTCCCCAGCTTCCCCTGCTCCCCCAGCTTCCCCAGCTTCCCCAGCTTCCCCTGCTCCCCCAGCTCCCCCAGCTCCCTCAGCTTCCCCTGCTTCCCCTGCTCCCCCAGCTCCCCCAGCTCCCCCAGCTCCCCCAGCTCCCCCAGCTCCCCCTGCTCCCTCAGCTCCCCCAGCTCCCCCAGCTCCCCCTGCTCCCCCTGCTCCTGATAACTCCCCCATCTCCCCTGCACCCCCAACACCTCCGCTTCCTTTCTTCTTGAAACAGATAATGGGAGAAAAAAGAATGAACACAATTATAAATATATTTTCAGGGCAAAAAATATATTTATTTTTATTTTTAAAGCCAAATATTGCTTTTATTTTTCTTTTATTAATCTTTAAAATAACTTTATTAAAAAATGATGACACTTCATATTCTGCTTGCCAGAATAGCTATTAGTGGTACCTGCGAATAGCACCAGAAAAAATGTCCGAGCAAACATTATTGTAGCTGCCAATTCCTGCTCTGAGAACAAATCCTTGCTTTTGTTCTTGCTCAATGCGCTCACTAATAGGAGTTAAAGAATGACTTTTGCTGTAGATTTTAACATTGCCAACGATTGGGGAAGTGGCTTTACCGCGAATCTAGAAATTGCCAACAATAGTTCCAGCAATGTAAATGGTTGGACTCTGGAGTTTGAAGCTCCCTTTGAAATTACGAATATCTGGGGTGCGGAAATTGTTAGTCAAGAAGGCAACCGTTATACAGTTCGCAACCTCAGTTATAACGGCACGCTAGCGGCTGATGGTACGGTCTCTTTCGGTTTTAACGGTAGTGGCGACAGTATTGAACCAACAGGTTATAGTCTGAATGGAGAATCCATTGGCACGTCTCCATCCATACCGACGCTTTCTGTTGATGATGTAACCGTTACTGAAGGTGACAGTGGTACGGTTGCGGCTGAGTTTGTCGTCAACCTGTCCGAAGCCAGTGACCAAGAGGTGACGGTTGAGTATGGGACTGACAATGACACAGCCACGGCGGGGTCTGACTACACCGCTCAATCGGGTACACTCACCTTTGCGGCGGGAGAAACCTCTAAAATTGTCAGTGTGCCTGTAATTGGGGACACGACGGTGGAGAGCAATGAAACCTTCAGACTTAACCTCTCCAATCCCAGCAACGGAACGATTGCTGATGCTCAAGGGGTGGGTACGATTAACAATGATGACTCTAGCTCTCCTCCCGCCAATACTCCCATCCGAGTTCAAGCGGAAGACTATATCAGTTTCTTCGATAAAAGCTCAGGTAACACAGGGGGGGCGTTTCGCTCTGATGATGTAGATATCCAAGCCACTACCGATTTGGGTGGCGGCTTCAATGTTGGCTGGATTCAGCAAGGGGAATGGTTAACCTACGATGTCAACATTCCTGAAGCCGGAACCTACGACATTGTTGCTCGTGTTGCCTCAGCGCAGTCAGGGACACGCAGTTTAAAGGTTTCGGTTGGGGGTGAAAGTGAAACCCTGAGCTTTGGCGGAACAGGGGGATGGCAAAATTGGACGGATGTGACGGCTCAAGGGGTGAACCTCTCCGCTGGGAGTCAGCAACTGCGCCTGGATATGCTCTCCAACTCGTTTAATGTGAACTACATTGATATTGTCCCCAGTACCAGTTCACCCACGCCACCAACCCTTTCAATTAATGATGTCAGCCTTACCGAAGGCAATAGTGGCACGAAAAATGCGACATTTACTGTCAACCTCTCAGAGGCGAGTACTCAAAGCGTCAGTGTGAATTACGCCACGGCGAATGACACCGCCATTGCTGGGTCTGACTATACTGCCAAATCCGGTACACTGAATTTCAGCCCTGGACAAACCAGCAAAACGTTCACCGTACCCATCCTCGGTGACACCCTGGATGAGGCGAATGAAACCTTCAAGGTGAACCTCTCCCAAGCTAACAACGCTACAATTGCCGATGGTCAAGGTGTTGGCACAATTATCGATAATGATGATTCTACTCCAGTCTTGTCCCAGTTATCGATCAATGATGTCAGTGTCACCGAGGGCGATAGCGGGAGTAAAAACGCGACATTTACGGTCAGCCTCTCCGCCGCTAGCACGGAGTCAATCAGCGTTGACTACGGAACTGGCAATGACACAGCGACAGCGGGGTCTGACTACACCGCTGAATCTGGCACCCTGACCTTTGCGGCGGGAGAAACCTCGAAAACTATTAGTGTCGCTGTCACTGGAGACACGACGGTCGAGAGCGATGAGACGTTTAACGTTAATCTCTCCAATGCTAGTAACGCCACGATTGGAGACAGTCAAGGGGTGGGAACCATTCTCAATAACGATTCATCCCAACCCCCTCCTCAGCAAGGGGATTTTAATTATGGGGAAGCGCTGCAAAAGTCTATCCTCTTCTACTATGCTCAACGTTCTGGTGACTTACCCGATACCAATCCTCTCCCTTGGCGCGGTGATTCGGCTCTAAACGATGGCTCAGATGTGGGACTTGACCTCACGGGCGGTTATTACGACGCAGGAGACCATGTTAAGTTCGGCTTACCCGGAGCCGCTTCAATGACGATGCTGAGTTGGGGCGCGGTTGAATACCAGGATGCTTATCAGCAAAGTGGACAATTTGAAGAGATTCTGGACTCCATCAAGTGGGGTACTGATTACATTCTCAAAGCTCATGTCACCGATGGTCAAGGGACGAAAGAGTTTTACGGACAGGTTGGAGACGGTAACATTGACCACGCTTTCTGGGGCGCTCCGGAAGACATGACCATGGAACGACCCGCCTATAAAATCGACCGCCAGAATCCTGGGTCTGATTTAGCCGGGGAAGCAGCGGCGTCTCTGGCGGCGGCTTCGATTGTCTTCCGAGGAGTAGACGAAGCCTACGCGGATACCCTGCTACAGAACGCCCAACAACTCTACGATTTTGCCGACCAATATCGCGGTACGTATACTGACGCGATTCCAGATGCGGGTCAATTCTACAATTCCTTCAGCGGCTTCCAAGACGAGCTAGTTTGGGGGGCTACCTGGCTACACAAAGCAACTGAGGCGGCGGGTAGTACAGATACGACCTATCTCAACAAAGCCGAAAGTTTATACCAGGGAATTGGTCCAGGGTGGACGCAATCGTGGGATGACAAATCTTATGGTTCGGCTATCATGTTAGCTCAGGAAACTGGGAAATCTGAGTATAAAGGTGATGTGGAAGGCTGGTTAAACTCCTGGCTTCCCGGCGGTAGCACCGCAACCTATACCGATGGTGGACTCGCATGGCTGAGTCAGTGGGGTTCTCTGCGCTACAGCGCCAATACCTCATTCCTGGCTGGCGTCTACGCGGATACGGTGAATGACCCCAATGGTCAATACTCGGATTTTGCTGAGGGACAAATTGACTACATCTTAGGCGATAATCCCCGCGACTTCAGCTACATGGTTGGTTTTGGTGAGGACTATGCACTCAATCCCCACCACCGTGCGGCTTCTGGAGTGACAAATATCAGTGATTCTCGCGATAATCTACACACCCTTTACGGGGCGATGGTCGGCGGTCCAGCTTCAGCCGATGATTTTGATTATGTCGATGAGCGCACGGACTTCATTCGGAATGAAGTAGCGATGGACTACAATGCTGGCTTAACCGGAGCATTGGCTAGAATGTACGGAGAATTTGGCGGACAAACGCTCGATACTATTTCGGGACTCAATCTCGATAACTTGAATTCGTTGACCGTTGCCGATGTCGTCGCGTCCTAGAGAAAAATAAGCAGGATAGCTGAGCAATTATCCTGCTTGTTAATTTGGTTTGATTAGAAGTAATTAATAGGGCAATTCTACCGCACCGAGTTTTTCAAGTCAATAGCTGCGTTTCTCAGGAGACGCGGCTTTTTTCGTTACATAAGACCTACCCAGATTTGCCCAAAAGTGGACATTTCTGGCGCTTACTTCCAAGCGTTTCTCCGTATTATTCACTAGGGAAAGGTGCAAAATCTGAATAATGCATCCGGTTACCCATTGTATCTGTGCAATTGGGTAGATATTTTATGGCATAATTAGGAATTATTATACCGTTGTCTAGAGAAAATTAAGGAAATAGACCTTACAACTGTCTTTGGTGAAGTTAGCGATGACAACAATTGGATTTAAACGCATGAGACTAAAATCCCATGCTCAGATTAAACGCTTGATTAATTTTCACGAGCAACGCATGAGGCAATTATCAAACACGGTCGATAAAAAGCATACCTGTCGATATTATGCGAATTCAGCATTCTTGCTTTGTGCTGTAAACCCTCTCGGTTCCTGCGAAGGCTGTCACGAGTATGAACCGGAGGTAACGTCCGATTAACGCTGATACAATTAAACTACTATTTAAAAGTAAAATTTGCCAGAAATTTTATGACGGAGTATGAGTGACAGGAATATCAAACTCAGGATTTGATGTACCTGCTCTATGGTTGGGAGGTAAACCTATCCTCTGGAGCAAATCCGTCCATGTTATTTTGCAATCAGACAACGCATTCTTGGGTAAGGTTCTGATTAATACTTTGTGAGAGTTAATTGCAACTATAGGGTTAAGTTCCCCACGACTAAAGCTTCTTGTATTAGCTGGAGCAATGAGCACTCCAATTATTTTGTAGGAACTTGGATTTATATACACTGCTTCTAATGATGTAGAGTTACTAATTATTTCTAGATGCTCAATGATTTGTTTAATAGATTGTCGTAACTGCTCAAACTTGTCATCCTCTTGCTTTGTTTTGACTAAGACTTGGCGCAACTCAACGACAACAAGGTAACAATCACCTTGATGAGAGCCAATAATTAAGTAGTCGGCTCTTCTCCCTAGCCACTGGTTATTTTGAGATGCATAGTCTGCATATTTTTCCAGATCACAAGCGGTAAGCGGATAATCATCAGCTTCTAAAATCATCCAGTATTTATAGTTAGCCCCAGAAAGATTTTCATAAAAGATAACTTGATCATTCGTATTCAGAATCAAGCAAAAGTCATCCAAAGAGTTGGGATTCTCTTGAGATTCAATTTCGGGAATGTCCGGTAAGCTCTCACCTGTACAATCCAAAGGCATTACACGCTATCTCCACAAAATGTCATAAGCTTGAATTTGGTTATACTGCATCTCAAGATTGCCCAATACACTGGACAGCTTACTTTCATCCAATTGCCCAGATTCTTGATCGCGAATTGAAACAGCAGTCCCCTCTGAAAATAAATAGGCTGACAACTGATTGGATGGGAGCCTAAATGAAGAGTTGGGAATATTTTCAAAATTTTGTTCAGGCAAATTTTGAGCTGCTAAAATCAAATTATTTAAAACATACAAGACAAATATTGAGTGAGTGGTGATGACAAGCCGAAATCCTTTATTACATAAGTAAGCTAATAGTTTAGTGATAGCAACTTGAGCAGAAGGATGGAGGTGTGTTTCTGGTTCTTCAATATGTATAAATAATGGTCTTTGCCCTGTTTCCCATCCAAACATTGCTTGAGCAATGGAAACCATGGGCCAAGTTTCCATTTGCCCCGAAGATGCCATTTCTATTTCAATTGGACGATTACTATTTTCAGGCATCCATTGCCATCTACGAGCATAAGGTCCCTTTCTAGAAAAAACGGCATACCCACGTAATTCATGCGTAATTATCTTATCGATTTCACTCACTTCTAATGGCTTTCTCTGAGAACTTTCTTGCCATTTTTGATGAGTATTGGCTGACTTGAAGAGAAACGTCGTAAATTCACGCATTGTAATAGGTAGTTCAGACCCTCCTAGAGACTGGGGATCTGAATTAATTAAACGTGAAAAAAACGATCGCTCTGCTGGAATAAATAGGGCATTTGATTGAATATCTCCTGATGATGAGGGATTCTCTGCTATTTTCATCAACCATGATTTAATTGCCTGGTTAAACTCGCGCCTCGGTCGGATTTTCCGGTTTGACTCATAGCAGGTAATTGTCCAGTCATAGTCATCTTGATTACTGTCTTGTGTTTTGTACTGAATATCGACATTGTTTCCCATTACAAAAGAAGAAAATGATCGGGCACTCTTTTCTCCTGAACGAATACCTTCTATTACTTTTCGGACACTAATTTCTGGACCTTCTTGCTTTGAATGAGTAGAAATTAAGTATTGTGCATCACGAAAGAAATATAACAATTGACTCACTAGAGACTTACCTGTTCCTTGTGGTCCAATAAAAACGGTGAGAGGAGATATTTCTAAGGTAAGAGGAGCATCTATAGCCTGGATCGGACCTAAATGCCCACGGATTTCAATACTTTCTTTGTTTTTTTCGCTTGTCATCATTTACTCCCCATTTTGTTGGTTAATCAAAGCGAGTGGCGTGTGCGAGATTGGAAAATTTTCTCACAAATTTTAATCAGGGCGCAAGCCTTGCGCCCCTACGAATCCATCAAATTAAGTAACAGATTACCGCTTTGACGGCAACTTGGTATTACGCCAAAACCCAGTGAACCAGCGTGCGAACTGGAAAACCTGTAGCCCCAGCATTATTGCACCCGTCTTCTTTATCTGCCCAAACCGGACCAGCAATATCTAAATGCGCCCACGATGTCTCTTTCACAAACTGCTTTAAGAATAGAGCCGCCGTGATTGAACCCCCTGCACGAGGACCCGTGTTTTTCATGTCAGCAATGGGTGACTTCATTCCCTCAAAGTATTTCTCTTCCATCGGCATCTGCCAGAATTTTTCACCCGCTTTTTCCGATGCGGTTTTGAATTGAGTTGCGAGGGTGTCATCGGTTGTCCAAAGTCCACCAATATCATTACCGAGAGCCACAACACAAGCCCCGGTGAGGGTGGCTAAATCCACGATCGCGTCTAACTCCAACTTTTCGGCAAACACCAACGCATCCGCCAGCGTCAGTCGTCCTTCGGCGTCGGTATTATTCACCTCAATGGTTTTGCCATTGGACGCCGTAAGGATATCACCGGGATGCAACGCATGACCACTAATCATATTCTCCGTTGCGGCACTAATAAAGTGAACCTCCACATCCGGCTTTAATTCACCAATCGCCTTAGCTGCACCGAGGGTAGCACCCGCCCCTCCCATATCCATTTTCATGGTTTCGATGCCGCTACCTGAGACTTTTAGGTTTAAGCCACCGGAATCAAAGGTTAATCCCTTCCCCACAATCGCCAGTTTCCGACGTGGTGTTCCTTCAGGTTTATAGGTGAGATGAATAAACTTGGGTGGCATTTCTGAGGCTTGCGCCACACCCAAAAACGCGCCCATGCCTAACTTTTCGCATTCGTCTCGCTCTAATATTTCTAGCGTCATGCCATAGGCAGAGGCAATATCCTGGGCTGTCTGTGCCAAGGTTAGGGGAGTGACAGAATTCGGGGGGGCGGCGACTAACTCTCGTGCTAAGATTACCCCTTCACAAATGGCATTCCCTTGGTTAATCGCGGCTTGGACATCACCAAGTCCCAATAATTCAACCTGTTCGAGTTTCGCCCCCTTATCTTCCGGTTCTGACTTAAAGCGATTATCCAGATGCAATGCTAGAGTAATCCCTTCTGCGATCGCCTGGGCGCTGAGGGCGGTATCATTATTCGTCGCCGGGAGACTAACACCCAGAGTTTTACTCTTTTGCTGCTTTGCCATCCGCGCGATCGCCGCCGCTACCCGACGTAAACTGTCTACCGTTAGGTCATCCGATTTACCCAACCCGACTAAAATAACCTTACGAACTGAGCTACCGGCACCCACACGAGTTACAGCACTACTGCCAACGCTTCCTTTAAACTCGGTTTCCTCAATCAGTTCCTTCAGCGTACCAGAGAGTTTCTGATCAAGCTGGGCTAAATCACCCGTTAACTCTACAGCATCTTCAAAGAATCCCAGTGCTAGGGCATCACCAGTCCAATCTACCCGTGGTGTATCCGTGGCTCGAATTTCCATTCCTTGGTTCTGTCTCTTATCTTTTACCTCATCTTTAGTATTGCATTCGTCATTCGTCATTTGTCATTTGTCATTTGTCATTCGTCATTCGTCATTCGTCATTTGTCATTTGTCATTTGTCATTTGTCATTCGTCATTCGTCATTCGTCATTCGTCATTTGTCATTTGTCATTTGCTACCCCAGCTCCCTCTGCTCCCCCAGCTCCCCCTGCTCCCAGACGTAGCATGCTACGTCTCTACATTGCTTCCCCATCTTCCCCTAAATGTCACCCATTTTCCTGATCGTTCGTCACAATGGGAGACAGTAGATTTTATCAGTATTGGGCGAAATAGGTTTCATGCTAAAGGTACAAAAATACAGAGTTCCTGTAGCAGTCGGGGCGGGATTGCTATTTATTGCCTTATGTGGTTCGTCTTGGTTTGTCCTCCGACAGACTGGTATTCTGGAAAACTGGGTCGGTGAGTCCCCGCAAAGTGAACTGGGTTTGACTCAAAAGGATGCTCAATCCCTGGTATTGCCCTTAGTCTCCTTATCCCCCGAAGCCAG
Source organism: Coleofasciculus sp. E1-EBD-02 (assembly GCF_040218245.1). Classification (NCBI taxonomy): domain Bacteria; kingdom Bacillati; phylum Cyanobacteriota; class Cyanophyceae; order Coleofasciculales; family Coleofasciculaceae; genus Coleofasciculus; species Coleofasciculus sp. E1-EBD-02. The sequence continues at coordinate 30,895 of NZ_JAVJQN010000146.1, forward strand.
GGCAGAACAACTGATGGACATTGCTTCGGGGCGTCAATCTCTGGATCAATCTCGCGCCCGCTATTTGTTGGCGTCGGATTTAATTGGACAACAGCAGCCAGAGGCGGCACTTCAATGGCTAGAGGGATTGGACGCGAAGTATCCCCAGTTAGCTTCTCACATTGCCCTGAAACGCGCTCAAGCCTATACAGCGATGGGGGATACAGCTAACGCCGAACAAGCTTGGCAAGGGATTCTAGAGACTTATCCGAATGAACCCGTAGCAGCGCACGCCCTTTATGTTTTAGGGGAATCGAATCCAGACTATTGGCAACAGGCGATCGCACAATTTCCGACTCATCCCCTTACCCTGGATATTGTCCGCCAGAAGCTGCAAGAGAATCCTAAACAACTAGATTTACTCTTACTCTTGGCAAAATCAGCATACGATGCTCCTGGGAGTGGCGGAATTCGCGATCGCTTGGTGAATGAGTATGCATCCCAGTTACAACCCGAAGACTGGCAGACGATTGCCTTTGGCTATTGGAAAACCCGCGAATATGCCAAAGCTGCCAAAGCCTACACCAAAGCCCCGCCCACGCCAGAAAATGCTTACCGAGTCGGGCGCGGCTATCACGTCAAAGGGAAACGCCAAGAAGCGAAAGCCGCCTATCAACAGCTTATTCGCACCTTTCCCGATGCCAAGGAAACAGGGTTAGGATTGCGGCGTCTGGCGAGTCTTTTACCCTCCCAAGAGGCAATCCCTTATCTGGATCAAGTCGTTGCTAAGTTTCCCGATGAAGCCCCCGAAGCCCTACTCACCAAAGCCAACATCCTGGATGCATTGGGGAGTTCTCAATCTGCCGCCCAAGCCCGTCAATCGGTGTTAACTCAATATCCGAGTTCTGATGCCGCCGCAGACTATCGTTGGCAGGTGGCAAATCAGAAAGCCCAAGCTGGGAATCTCGCCGAAGCATGGCAATGGGCGCAACCGATTACCACAGATAGTCCCGATAGTTCCATCGCCCCGGAAGCCGCGTTTTGGGTGGGCAGATGGGCAATGGAACTGGGACGCCAAGAGGAAGCTACATCCGCGTTTGAACACGTTTTGGCACAGTATCCCGAATCCTATTATGCGTGGCGGTCTGCCCGATTTTTAGGCTGGGATGTGGGGGACTTTACCACGGTGCGGGATGTGAATCCGACGGTGGTGCTACCGAAAACGCGATCGCGACTTCCGGCTGGATCGGATACGTTAAAAGAATTGCATCTATTGGGACAAAATCAGGATAGTTGGACGCTTTGGCAAGCCGAGTTTGAGAATCGCCAGGAACCCACGGTTGCTGAACAGTTCACCGATGGCGTCATGCGTTTAGGGGTAGGTGATAACATTAATGGGATTAACCAAGTTTGGTTTTTGAGTCAGCGCGAAACCCCGGAAGAACGTCGGCAATGGCAAGCCTTGCGTGCTGAACCCGCTTACTGGTATACGCTGTTTCCTCTACCATTTTTTGAATACGTTAACAACTGGTCAGGTCAACGTCAACTGAATCCTTTATTGGTAATTGGTTTAATTCGCCAAGAATCGCGGTTTGAACCCGAAATTGGGTCTATAGCAGGAGCCAGGGGGTTAATGCAAGTGATGCCGGGAACGGGTCAATGGATTGCCGATAAAATTCAGCTTCAGGATTATGATTTAACTGATCCCGATGATAATGTCAAATTGGGAACCTGGTATTTAGATCATACTCACCAAGAATACAATAACCATTCTTTATTTGCTGTCGCGAGTTACAATGCGGGTCCAGGGAATGTGGCGAAGTGGATCAGGAAGTACGATACAACTGATCCCGATGCGTTTATTGAGCAAATTCCCTTTGCGGAAACGAAGGGATATGTGGAGGCAGTTTTTGAGAATTATTGGAATTATTTGCGGTTGTATAATCCAGAGGTTAATCAGTTGTTGCGGAAATATTCTAAGAGTCAACCTGTAATTTCTCCCTAGATGGTGATAATCGGGCAATGCCATGCCCCTACCACCGTTTAGAGCGCATTAATTCGGTAGGGGTACTCTGATTATCGTGCCCTGATTTAGCGCCGATCCACCTAAAATGGTGAATGAGAATTGTAGGGGCGCACCGACGTGCGCCCAATTTCCCACGACGTGCGCCCAATTTAACCGTCAATCTATTGCACAATTTTAGCTGTGTCACGCCACTACATTTTTAAGACGATCACTAACAATGGTGCGTTACGCTTCGCTAACGCACCCTACAATATTAACGAAGTTGGGGATAGGTCTACCTCACTGTTGTCACTATAACGATTGAGCATGAATAGTTTAATGCAGGAGCAATTGATAAGAGTATTAGTTGTCGATGATGCTGACCAAAAATATCCCTGTATTACTCAGTCATTATTTCCCTCGGACTATAGTCTGATTCACGCCGACAACCTTGAACAGTATCTCTCTAGCCTTAATCCTGATTCTCTCCCTCACTTAATTATCATTGCGATTAATCATCCAGGTATTAACATCCATGAGCAAATCCAAAATCTGAAAAGAACGCCACAGTTCAATGATGTGCCGATTATTGTCGCTATTTCTCACAACGACATCAAGGCATTACCCTCACTCCTAGAAGCCGGGGCGACTGATTATTTAATTGCCCCCTTTACCCAAGCCGAACTTTTAGCCCGAATCCAGATTCAGTTACATCTTCATCACCTCAACGCCGAAAATGTACGCCTCAAGCAAGAAAATACAGATTTAAAAATTGTACTAGAGACATCCACAGAACATGGTGATCTTGTCTTTGAACAGTTGCACGATCAAGCCGAAGAAGCGGTGCGCGAAAGTGAACATCGGCTGGCGCAATTTTTGGAAGCAGTACCTGTTGGCGTGTTGGTGGTGGAGGCTAGCGGTAAGCTTTACTTTATGAATCAACAAGCCAAGCAGATTTTGGCACAGGATTTAGATCCAAATCTCCCCACCGATCAACTTTGTTCCACCTATCAACTTTATAGAGCAGACACCAATCAATTATATCCTTTAGACCGCTTACCGATCGCGCGATCGCTCCAGGGTGAAACCGTAACCGTTGACGACTTAGAAGTGCGTCACGCGAATCAGCAAATTCCCCTAGAAATGCAGGCAATGCCCATCTATGATGAACAGGGAACTCTGCTCTATGGCATTAGTGTATTCAAAGATATTACCGCCCGCAAACGTACCGAGAAAATTTTAACCGAGTATAACCAAACCCTAGAACAAGCAGTCCGCGATCGCACCCAAGAATTAGAAACCAAAAATCAGCAACTTCACCAAGAAATTGAAGAACGCAAGTTACTTGAGCAAAAATTGCGAACCTCTGAGGGCAAAATGCGAGCAGTATTTGAGGCAATGCCTGATATTATCCTAATTATTGATCCTCAAACTAATGATATTCAAGTTGCACCAACTCGACCCACTCGTGATATTAAAAAATCAATACCCCTGATTAACCAAACGATTGAGCAATTTCTCGACAGTGACAATACTCAAAGTTGGTTCCAGCAAATTCACCAGGTTATCGAAACTCAAGAACCGATTCATTTTGATTACAGTTTAAATGATGCCGAGCAACGGGTTTGGTTTACCGCCAGTATTGCCCCATTACCCAACAATTCCGTTATCTGGGTTGCCCGCAATATTACCGATCGCAAACGCACCCAATTTGCATTGTATCAATCGGAAGAAAAGTTTGCCCGTGCCTTCCGTTCGAGTCCCAGCGCGATGACAATTACCCGCTTAAGTGATGGCTGTCATATTGATGTGAATGATAGCTTCTGTCAGTTTACTGGCTATTCTGCCCCAGAAATTCTTGGTCGCACAGCCCTTGATTTGAATCTCTGGGTGAATCAAAAAGACCGAAACCAGATGTTAAAAGCCATATCAAACAAGGGGATTATTCGCAACTACGAATTTGAGTTTCGTACCAAATCGGGAGACATTCGCACCGCCTTACTCTCAGCTGAACAAATTAACCTAGATGAGCAAACCTGTCTGATCGCCGTCAGCCAAGATATTAGCGATCGCAAGCAGGCGGAATTTGCTCTACAACTCGCCAAAGAAACCGCTGAACAGGCAAATCGTGCCAAAAGCAAATTCCTGTCCAATATGAGTCATGAATTACGGACTCCCCTGAATGCCATTATTGGTTTTGCTCAGTTGTTAGAGCGCGACTCTTCCCTAACCCAAGAACAACGCAACCATATTGGCATTATTTGTCGATCGGGTGAACATTTACTCAGTCTGATTAATAATGTACTGCAACTGTCCAAAATTGAAGTCGGTCATGTCAAACTCAATTGCCAAAGTTTTGATCTATATGGGGTGCTGCAAATTTTAGAAGAAATGTTCAAGTTACAGGCGGAAAATAAAGGATTGCAGTTAGTCTTTGATTATAATGAGCCACTACCTCGTTATGTAGAGACTGATGAAGGAAAGCTGCGCCAAGTCTTAATTAACTTACTGAGTAACGCGATTAAATTTACCAGCCAGGGAGGTGTTACCTTGCGCGTTAAAGAGGTGCAGGGGAAGCGGTGTAGAGACGTAGCATGCTACGTCTGGGAGCAGGGGAAAATGGGAGAATCAACTCAACACCCAACATTTAATACTTTCCCAATCCCTCAAAAACTAAGATTTGAAATTGAAGATACGGGACCCGGTATTGCGAGCGAGGAAATTGAATCATTATTTGAGGCTTTTGTGCAAACTGAAGCAGGACGAAAATCCCTAGAAGGTACAGGATTAGGGTTGCCTATTAGTCAACAATTTGTGCGACTCATGGGCGGAGAGATTCACGTCAGTAGCCGCTTGAACCAAGGCAGTATTTTTACCTTTGATATTGACGTTAACCGGGTGGAAGGAATTGAGCTAGAAACCCAGTCAGCGACGCCTCGCGTAGTTGGCTTGGTACCCGGACAACCCAATTACCGTATCCTTGTAGTGGATGATCGCCTAGAAAGTCGCTTATTATTGGTAAAACTGCTAACCGCCGTGGGATTTTCCGTGCGAGAAGCGGTGAATGGGCAAGACGCGATCGCGATCTGGACTAGCTGGGAACCTCACCTGATTTGGATGGATATGCGAATGCCTGTGATGGATGGATATGAAGCCACCAAACACATCAAAGGGCATCTCCAAGGTCAAGCTACCGTGGTGTTAGCCCTTACCGCCAGTGCGTTTGAAGAAGAGCGATCGCTGGTTCTCTCAGCTGGGTGTGACGATTTTGTTCGCAAACCCTTCCGAGAAGACGTAATCTTTAATAAGATAGCCCACTATTTGGGGGTGCAGTATGTCTACGAACAGCCAACCGCATCAACAGCGCCGGAGGATGACAAGCCAGCATTAACTCAACCCCTAACGGCTCAAGCCCTGACAATTATGTCTAAGGAGTGGATTCATGAACTATACCAAGCGGCAGATTCGATTGATAACGAACGGATTTTCCAGCTTATCGAGCAAATCCCGCCAACCCACGCCGCGATCGCCCAAGCTATCACAGATATGGTCAATAACTTCCGTTGTGATCAAATTATCGATTTAGTTGAAGCAGGGATGAAGGAGTTTTGACCCTTCGCAACCTTTGAGGGCATGGCGCGTGAATGTGTAGGGGCGGGTTTAGGGACATTGGTGTCAACTTAAGGTGCAAACTAATACTGACAAGGTTTAAAGCTGTGTCTGTCTACTCCTCTCAATTTTCCCCCTCATCCCCTAACCCCTTCTCCACCCCCCTCGTTCCCCCCTACAAGAGGGGGGAGGACAGAGGATGCTTCGCTTTTTTTACACGGGAGAAGGGGGATCGGATTTTCTTGCTCCCTTCTTGCTCCCCTCTTGCTCCCCTCTTGCTCCCCTCTCCCAAGCTTGGGAGAGGGGCTGGGGGTGAGGGCTGGCTTGGGAGAGGGGCTGGGGGTGAGGGCTGGCTTGGGAGAGGGGCTGGGGGTGAGGGCTGGCTTGGGTGAGGGGTTGAGCTTAAGTTGACACCAATAGTTTAGGGACTAACCCTAATTAAAAACCAATAACTGAGCAACAAAACCCGCCCTGATTCAAATACCGAATAACATAAGACCAATAACAAATGACTAAAGGCAACCTATTAATTGTTGACGATACCCCAGAAAACTTACAAGTTTTATCCGCCACCTTGTCGGAGCAAGGCTATCAAGTGCGGGGTGTGGTTAAAGGGAAAATGGCAATTCGCGCCGCTAAATCTGCCCAACCCGATCTCATATTACTGGATATCCGGATGCCAGAAATGGATGGGTATCAAGTCTGTGAAAATCTCAAAGCTGATCCGGAGACTCGTGAAATTCCCATCATTTTTATTAGTGCCATTGATGATGTTTTGGATAAAGTCAAAGCCTTCCGCGTGGGTGGTGTTGATTACATCACCAAACCCTTTCAAGTTGAAGAAGTCTTGGCGCGGGTGGAGCATCAACTGACGATTCGGCGACTGTCTCAAGAAGTACGCGATCGCCATCAAAAATTAGAGCAGGAAATTCAAGAGCGACGCAAAGCCGAAAAAGCCGCCGCCGCTGCCTCTAAAGCTAAAAGTGAATTTCTAGCCAATATGAGTCACGAACTCCGCACGCCCTTGAATGCTATTTTAGGGTTTACCCAAGTCATGAGTCGTGATCTTAAAATTACGCCGGAACAACGAGAATATCTGGGTATTATTAATCGCAGTGGTGAACATTTACTGGACTTAATTAATGATGTCTTAGATTTATCGAAGATTGAAGCAGGGATTATTTCTCTCTATGAAACCAGCTTTGATTTGTATCGCTTGTTAGATAATTTGGAAGAAATGTTCCAAATTAAAGCCGAACAGAAAAAGTTAAATCTAGTTTTCATTGTCGCCCCCAATGTTCCGCAAACCATAAAAACCGATGCAAAAAAATTACGGGTGTGTTTGATTAATCTTTTAGGTAACGCGATTAAATTTACCGAACAGGGTACAATTACCTTACGAGTAAATTTGGCAACGGAGGCGTTAACCAATCAAAACCATTCCGACACCGACTCATCATCATTGTCAGCATTTCCCCCCCGACTCCAGTTTGAAGTAGAAGATACGGGAGCGGGTATTTCTCCGGCTGAAATTGACAACTTATTTGATGCCTTTGTCCAAACCGAAACCGGACAAAAAATGGCGGAAGGCACAGGTTTAGGGTTAACCATTACCCGCAAATTTGTGCAACTGATGGGGGGAACCATTACCGTCAGTAGTGTTGTCGGCAAGGGGACAATTTTTAAGTTTAGTATTAAAATTAGTCCGGCAGATGTCTACCCCGTTACCCCCCAACCCCGTCAGCGCGTCTTATGCTTAGAACCCAATCAACCAACCTATCGTATCCTCGTCGTTGATGATACCCCAGAAAATCGCCTGTTGCTGATTAAATTACTCGAACCGATTGGCTTTGAAGTGCGGGAGGCGGCAAATGGGATGGAATGCTTACCGTTATGGGAAAGTTGGCAACCTCACTTGATTTTTATGGATACACGTATGCCAATGATGGATGGGTTAGAAGCAACGCGACGGCTTAAAAGCAAAGAAAAAGAACGGTTATCTCAATCCAACTCAGTCCTCGATTTATCTAGAACTATTATTATCGCCTTAACCGCTAGCGCTTTTGAGGAAAGGCGAGAAGAGATTTTAGCCGCCGGATCTGAGGATTTTGTCCGGAAACCGTTTACAGAGGAGCAAATTTTTGACACAATTGCCCACCATTTAGGAGTGCGCTATCGTTATGAAGAGTTATCAGATGGTTTACCTGTCTCTCGATCAAGTTATAGCACCCAAGAAAAACCAGACTCGTTTTTCTGTTCAGAGTTATCCAGTCTACCTTCAGCCTGGGTGACTGAATTAGCACAGGCAGCTAATCAGTTAGATGAAGCGATGATTGCTCAGTTGATTCAGGAACTGCCAACAGAAAAGGCAGATTTAGCCAAGGCATTAAAAGATTTACTTCATAATTTTAGACTGGATGTTATTGTGCGAGTGACTCAGGCTGTCATCAATCATTCATAAGGACTAGAGTAATGTTAAGTCAACAATTATCAACGGTATTGAATAAACCTAAAATAACGATATTAGTGGTTGACGATAATCCCAATAATTTACGCTTTTTATCGGATGTATTGGAGAAAGGACATTATAACATTCAACGGGCTATTTGTGGTAAACTCGCCATCCATGCGGCAATTTCGTCGCCTCCTGATTTGATTTTACTGGATATTGTCATGGCGGATATGGATGGGTATAGTGTTTGTCAATGTCTGAAGTCAAACTCGAGAACCAAAGATATTCCGATTATTTTCTTAAGCGCATTGACGGAAGCGGCAGAGAAAGTCAAAGCGTTAAAAATTGGCGGGGCTGACTATATTACTAAACCGTTCCAACCGGAAGAAATTTTAGTTCGGATCGAACATCAACTGCTCCTGCAAGGATTACAGAACCAGTTAAAAGAGCAAAATAGTTTACTCCAACAAGAAATTCGCGATCGCCAGCAAGCCGAGAACCAACTTCGCCAACAGGCAAGACAGCTTAGCCATCAAAATAGTTTACTCATTGAACTGGCTAAAAATAAAATTTTATATCAGGGAAATTTAGAATTAGCGTTTCAGAAAATCACCGAAGTCACAGCCCGTACCCTTGAAGTAGAACGAGTCGGTATTTGGCTCTATAATCAACAAAAAACTCATATTGAATGTCTGGATTTATTCCAGCAAAGTCACTGCCAACATACCACCGGGTTAAGCCTAGCCCTAGCTAACCATCCGCTTTACTTTAACGCTTTAAGTGAGACTCCCCTCGTTGCAGTAGATGATGTGATGAGCGATCCCAGAAGTGGTGACTTGCTGGAGTCTTACCTACAGGGATTAAACATAACATCAATGCTAGACACCCCTTTACGATTGGGCGGAAAAACTGTAGGTGTGTTATGTATTGAACAGATAGAAACGTACCGACATTGGACACCAGAAGAGCAAAACTTTGCCCGTTCCATCGCCGATCTCACCTCATTACTCTTAGAAGTCCAAGAACGGCAACGCGCCGAAGTTGCCCGCCAAATCTCAGAAGAAAAATTTGCCAAAGCTTTTAGTTGTAGCCCTGACCCGATTACGATTAGCACTTGCCCAGACGGACGCTATATCGATGTGAATCAAAGTTTTCTCAATCTATTGGGGTATGAGAGAAAAACTGTCATTGGTCAGACAATTTTTGATCTAAACTTGGTCGTCAATCCGGAAAATATGGCTCAGTTTGAACAGCTTTTACATCGACAAGGATCACTGGGTAACTGGGAAACGGAATGGCGGACTAAATGGGGTGAGATTATTACCTTATTATTATCGGCTGAGTTTATTGATTTGAAAGGGGAACGCTGTATAATCATCGTCGGCAAAGATATTACCGAACGCAAGCGAATTGAAGAAGATTTACGCCAAAGTGAAGAACGCTGGCAGTTAGTCTTACAAGGCAATAATGATGGAATTTGGGATTGGAATTTACAAAGTGGTGAAGTGTTTACGTCTGAGCGGTTTCAGGAAATTATCGGCAATCAAAATTGCCACGATGACACCTGCAAAATTGTACATCGTTTTGATGAATGGATTAGTCGTATCCATCCCGATGATGTCGAGCAAATTGTCGAAACCACCCAAAACTACTTGCAGCAAAAAATCCCTTATTATGAAATTGAATATCGCTTACAATGCCAAAATGGTGACTATAAATGGGTAATGTGTCGCGGACAAGCTTTGTGGGATGAAGACGGAAAACCTCAGCGGATGGTGGGTTCACTCAAAGATATCTGCCAACGCAAACAAGCCGAGGAAGCCTTGCATCAATCGATTCAGCGAGAACAGGAAAAATCGATCCAACTAGAGACAGCATTAGCTGAACTCAAACGCGCCCAAACTCAACTGATTCATAATGAGAAAATGTCCAGCTTAGGGCAAATGGTGGCAGGTGTGGCGCATGAAATTAATAATCCGGTCAACTTTATTGGCGGGAATCTCATGTATGCTAAAAATTATTTTGTCGATCTCACTCGCTTAATTAATGCCTATACCAAAAACTACCCCAATCCGCCTGAAGAAATCGAAGAGATTATTGATGAAATTGACTGGGAGTTCGTCAGTGAGGATTGGCAGAATGTCATCAAATCGATGGAGATAGGTGCTGATCGCATTCAGCAAATTGTTCAATCCTTACGGATTTTCTCTCGACATCATGAATCCGAGCGAAAAACAATTGATATTCATGAAAGTATAGATAATACCTTGATAATTTTACAGCATCGCCTCAAGGCATCAGGCAATCGTCCCCAAATTGAAGTGATTAAAGAATACGGTACACTCCCAGCAATTACCTGCTACGCCAGTCAGTTAAATCAGGTATTTATGAACGTACTGAGTAATGGAATTGATGCCTTAGATAATAAACCTGCTCCCCGCGTGATTAAAATTCACACCGAAATGGTTCAAAAGAGTCAGAGTGCAGACGATAATGGTCATAAACAGCAACCCTCGGACTTTGCCGTTATTCGGATTGCGGATAATGGTGCCGGAATTAATGCCGATATTATTCCCCAAATCTTTGATCCATTCTTTACCACAAAACCAGTAGGACGCGGCACCGGATTGGGCTTATCAATTAGCCATGAAATTATTGTCGAGAAACATCAAGGTCAACTTCAGTGTGTTTCAAATCCAGGTCAAGGAACAGAGTTTATTGTCGAAATTCCTATTGTAAAATGAAAAGGATAAATTCCTATTCCCTGTTCCCTGTTCCCTGTTCCCTGTCTAAAGACAAATGACAAACTACGCAATTGATTTTGGCACAAGCAATACAGTTATCACGCGCTGGAACGCCGCCACTGGCGAAGCGGAAACCGTCAACCTACCCGGTTTATCACTACAACTTGCCCAAAATCCACCCCTGATTCCCAGTTTGGTCTATGTTGAGGATGCCCAGCAAGGTAAAGTTATCGTCGGTCAAACCGTCCGCGATCGCGGCTTAGATCTTACCACCGATCCTCGCTTTTTCTCCAGCTTCAAACGGGGGATAGGTTCCCAGATTCAGGGATTTTTGCCGGAATTGGATCAACAAACCATCAGTTTTGAGCAAATTGGACAATGGTTCCTCCGCCAAATTATCGCCAAAGTCTCCCCTTCTCCCACAGACACGATTGAATCCTTAATTCTTACCGTACCCGTCGATAGCTTTGAGGCTTATCGCCACTGGTTAACAGAGGTTTGTCAATCCTTACCCGTGGAACAACTGCGGATACTGGATGAACCAACCGCCGCCGCTTTGGGGTATGGTGTAGCAGACGGTGAAACCCTCCTGGTGGTGGATTTCGGTGGGGGGACTTTGGATTTATCCCTGGTGCAGTTAAATCAAGAGGTACAAACCGGAACAAAGCCCCTGGGTTTTATCTTGAAATGGGGCGAGAAAGTCTTAGGTGAACGTTCGGGACAAAAGCCCAAAATAGCCCGAGTACTCGCCAAAGCAGGGCAGAACTTAGGCGGATCAGATATTGATAACTGGCTAGTAGATTACTTTGTCCAAACCCAGGGAATTTCGCGATCGCCCTTAACCACGCGATTGGCGGAACGCCTGAAAATTAAGCTATCTTCAGAATCCACAGCCACGGAAGTTTACTTTAATGATGAAACACTAGAGAGTTATGAACTGAATCTGGATCGGCAAACCTTTGAAACCATTTTAACGGAGTACCAATTCTTTGATAACCTGAATGAGAGAATGACCCAACTCCTACAACAAGCACGGCGCAGTGGTATCGAAGTTGCAGACATTGATGCTGTATTATTAGTGGGGGGAACCGTAAAAATACCCGCCGTTCAAGAGTGGGTGAAGCAATACTTTAACGCCGAAAAGATTCGTTCTCGAAAACCCTTTGAAGCCATCGCCCAAGGCGCATTACAATTAGCCCAAGGGATTGAAGTCCAAGACTTCCTCTACCATAGCTATGGAATTCGCTACTGGGATCGACGGAATAACCGTCACAATTGGCATCCAATAATTAAAGCCGGACAACCCTATCCGATGAGTAATCCCGTGGAATTAGTAGTGGGGGCGTCAATAGAGAATCAACCCAGCATTGAATTAATCGTCGGAGAATTAGGCGCAGAAACAGGAGCAACAGAGGTATACTTTGAAGGCGATCGCTTAGTCACACGCCAACTTGGGGGCGGCAAAACCTCAGTACAACCCTTAAATGATCGCGACGGTGCCAGAACCATTGCCCAGCTTACACCCCCAGGAAATCCGGGGCGCGATCGGATCAAACTCAAATTTTCAGTCGATCGCGATCGCGCATTACGATTAACCGTAGACGACTTACTCACCGAACAAACCGTCTTACAAAACCAAATAGTCGCCCAACTCAGTTAACTGTTCGTTCGTAGTTGCGCTTTAGCGCCATAAGCATTTAAGCGCCAACTATAAAGTAACATTTCAATTAAAAGGAATCAGATGCAGCTAATTTGTAGGTTGGGTTCAGCCACAGCGAAACCCAACCTTCTATAATATTCTTTATCCCTCCCAACAATGCTGTAGGATTATCTTTATGAGCGACGATAGATTAAACCGAATCGAAGCTGTATTAGAGCAATTTGCCACAGCTAGTAATGAACGGATGAGTCGCGTCGAGGAATCCCTCGCGGCTAGTAATGAACGGATGAGTCGCGTCGAGGAATCCCTCGCGGCTAGTAATGAACGCATGAGTCGCGTCGAGAAATCCCTTGCGGCTAGCAATGAACGCATGAGTCGCGTCGAGGAATCCTTTGCCGCTAGCAATGAACGCATGACTAGCTTAGAACGTGATATTGGCAATCTCCGCGCTTCTATCAGCGACTTGAGAGATATTATTGTTGGACATGAAAGACGAGTGATTCGTTTAGAAGGCAGAGATGTAGATTTATGGGGCGACTATATTACTCTAGCCGAACGGATCAACGTTTTGGAAGATTGGAAGCGTCAACAGGAAGAAAATCGTCTATCGAATGAGAATTAAAGACATGGATTCCCCCTGTTTCTTAGCAAGGGCGGGTTTAGTTAACTTATCGAAAACCGACAAAACGCTATCGGTAAAACCCGCCCCTACACCCTTGCTCCCAGACGCAGCTACCTTCTGCCTTCTAGCTTTTTATCCTAGTGCAAGAAGGCAGAAATAACGCCAACAGCTAATATCTCCCCCAGCTTCCCCAGCTTCCCCAGCTTCCCCAGCTTCATCATCGCTTTACCTCGTGAGACCCCAACCTCAGCGAAGCAGGTTGGGGAGGGATAGAGGTCAAATCGACCCTTTCAACAAGGGGAGATTTGACGCTTCGGCTTCGCTCAGCGTCAACAATCCAGGTGAAGGACCCGACATTTCGACTTCGCTTGGCGGCGAACGATTAATCCTGTGCTTCGCTGCAACAACTGGACTTTTTTGGCGCTAAATTGCCCAAGTCGCTTCCAATTAGCATCGCTAACTGACACTTGTCTCTCAGTGTCTCCAGAACACCAGCCGATGTAAGTTTTTCCGGCTTTTTCGGCTATAACTTTGTCTCCTTTTCTGAACCCATGACGGGTAACTGTACCGCCATACTTGCGCCGTTTGCCGCCCTTGGATGGAACACAAAGATGTAACTGCCTACGGCTAATTGGTGGTCTACGGACTATGGCAAATGACGCAGGTGTGATTTGAACATCGCCACACCAACTCCCATGCTTTGCATTATTCGAGTGCCATTCTCTCCATTGTATAAATTCAAACGCGGCTAGAGTCACACCATCGACAGCATGGGTTGCAGGTGTCTGATTAGCTTTGTTTTTCTTGTCTTTTTCTAGTCCTAACCACTGCCTAAGTTGACTGGTTCCGTTACCGTCTCGTTGCCATCCTTGGTGGGTTGTCACTGGAGCTAGTTTAGACAACCAAGTCAACATCTGTCGCTGACCTACCATGACTGGAGAGAAACCAACACCAGACCGAGCTGATTTGCGACCACTGGTTTTATCTACATCAGCCATAACCAACTCATAGTGAATGGCACTAATCGGGAACAGCTTAAACAACTCTTTGACTACCCGTAACTCTAGCTGTTTGTTGGCTCGGATTGAGGGAGGTAGTTTGGCTTGCTTGCGATTATCAAACCGCTTTTGACGATGGCAACGTTTAGAGTAAGGCAGCTTCCGGTTAATGCGCCTCCCTCGCCTTGCTCGACGCATCACCCGCCGTAATTCCATCCGTTCCTTAACTGTTTTGAACGGTAAGGCTAGATGTCCCATCCAGAGAGTAACGGAACTCGACTGAACCCCAATCCCTGAGTAACATTTCCCAGGGTCTATACCCAAAGCTATAGGCTGAGTATCCTCTTGTGTGTCAAAGGTTAACTGAATGGCAAAACATTCTAAATCGTTGTGTGCGATTTTGGCTTTACCCTCTTTTAACCAACGTCTAGCACGGCTAGGCTTTGTGGGCATTAGCGGTTTGCCTGATTTTGATAGAACGGGTACTCGTAACATGGGTGATAAACCTCACGAGTGAAAGTGTTTAGTCCCTTCCCGCATCTAAACTAAGATGTCCTAACCAAATAGCGACTCAACAAAAAGTCTTAGAGATAATCCGAACTAGGGAAGTATTCGGAAGTCTGTACCAAGTTTAGACTCAGTGCGGATATTCAACTCTTGCGTTGCTAGATTTGTCTCTAGCAATCCCTAACAGAGAAGCGATAGCTAGGTTAGGGTTGTTGAAATCTACGAAGTTACTCAAGTATTTCCAAGGGCGCTGCACTACGATTCCTGTTCCTTCTGCAATAATTCCTCTTTAGAATCACTCCAGTAGGCACTATACGTCCAGACTTCACGACTTCCTTTATCTTCGACTGACCAACGATAAATCGCAGATTTCGGATTAACCCCAACCTCAATCAGCTTCGCTCCCATATAATATTCCATCTGGCGTTTAGTCATATCCTTCGCACCACTGGGTTGACTCTTAGAGATTGTGCGAGACATGTGGGCTTGTGTCGGTTTTGGCATCGTTGTCTAATGTTAATAATCAATCTAGTCCGCGAATTAGTCGCCTTCTGAAGAAGACTTCAGCTATTGGCGAATGGCTTTTCAGTTAAATGTTCTTTAACTTAGATTTAGTTAATTGGATTCTATTATATAGCACTACGAGGATACGTTAGGACATCAGTTGCTCCCAAGAGGGAACAGGGAACAGGGAACAGGGAACAGAAAAACATGTCCTAACCTGTCTTGGTACTGCTATACATAGATTCGCCAACGCTCAGATATTAAACCTAAAAAGAGGGAATCGAAAATGGAACTGAGTCTATGCATGATTGTGAAAAACGAGGAAGCCAGTTTACCCCAAGTCTTGGAGACTGTGCAGCCAGTCGTCGATGAAATGGTGATCCTGGATACTGGATCAAGCGATCGCACAGTTGATATCGCTACAGAGTATGGGGCAAAAGTCTATCATTTTCAATGGTGCAATGACTTCTCCGCCGCCCGCAACCAGGCGCTGCGCTATGTGCAAGGGAAGTGGGTGTTGGTGCTGGATGCGGATGAAGTGTTAACGCCGGAAATCATACCAGAAATCCAACAGGCGATAAAAAACGATCGCAACTTGGTGATTAATCTGATCCGTCAAGAAGTGGGTGCGACTCAATCGCCCTATTCCCTGGTATCCCGTTTATTTCGCCATCACCCCGATATCCATTTTTCTCGCCCCTACCATTCGATTGTGGATGATAGTGTCGCCCAATTGTTACAGCGAGAACCGGATTGGCAGGTGATTTCCCTGTCTACTGTGGGCATTTTACACTATGGCTATCAACCCGGTGCGATCGCGGCTCTGGATAAATACACTCGCGCCAAGAATGCTATGGAAGGATTTCTCGCCGATCATCCCAATGATGCATACTTGTGTAGTAAATTAGGAGCGCTTTATGTGCAAATCGGTCAAGTAGAGGAAGGGATTAATTTACTTAAGCGTGGATTCACGGATTCACAGGTAGACGCTTCGGTATTATTTGAATTACATTATCATTTAGGCAATGCTTACACGAAACAGAATCAACTCCAATTAGCGGCAGATCACTATCAAGACGCGATTAAGCAACCGATTCTCCCCCAACTTAAACTGGGAGCCTATAATAATTTAGGGAATTTGTTATTCGGCGTTGGTGATTTAACCACAGCGAAACGGGCATATCAAACCACGGTGAAGATTGATCCGAGTTTTGCCGTGGGATACAATCACCTAGGGATGACCTTAAAAGCCTTGGGAGAGTGGGACGCCGCGATAACCGCTTATGAAAAAGCGATTCAACTGAATCCCGACTATGCCGACGCTTACCAAAACTTAGGCGTTGTGTTGCTCAAACTGGGACGAGTACCTGAAAGTTTAGCAGCATTTGAGAGTGCGATCGCCCGTCATCAAGTCACCAATCCCCAGGAAGCGCAACGGTTACGTCAAGAGTTGCAAGGGATGGGGCTGCGATAAGGGGGAGCGGAGGGAGCAGGGGGAGCGGAGGGAGCAGGGGGAGCGGAGGGAGCAGGGGGAGCGGAGGGAGCAGGGGGAGCGGAGGGAGCAGGGGAAGCTGGGGAAGCAATGTAGAGACGTAGCATGCTACGTCTGGAAGCTGGGGGAGAGAATTTACAAATGACGAATGACGATCCACAATGTCCACCTACTTACCCTCTGCGTTTGTGTCGATCGCGCATCCATTGGATTATACAACCGATGGGCAGGGCGATGAGCATGGCAATAATAATATGAATGAAGACATTGACACCATTGTAGGTGGTACATTTCACTACACCCGCACCGGGACAAATCGGTGTATCAGAGTTGGTTTGATTCTGGATAAAGGTTTGGATGGGTTGGGAATCGACTTGGGAGGATATCCCACTCACGGCTAATCCGGTTCCGACAACGGCTATCCAGAGTTCTAGGTTTTGTAGCTTCTGGTCGAAAGCGCGATCGCGTTCTGCTTGATCTAAGTCTACGATACCTCGCACGGTTTCCAGCATTTGTCCGAATAAGTCTTGTCCGGGTGACAGATAATTGATATCGGTTTGGATTTGCTGTTTATCGCGTTGGCTATCTTTGAGGAATTCGTCCCAGAATTGGGGGATATTGTTGTCAATTTGGGCAATCTTCCGTTGCTTGGTGTCAAAGTTGGTAATATTGGTTTCCATCGCCGTGTGGTGGGCGCGTAAGTCTCGCAAGCATCGGGCGTAGTCGAGGGCGATTTGGGGGATTTGGTTGAGCAGATTTTTCAGGGTGTCGAGGCGGGTTTGGGGGTTGGTGGTGAGGTTGGGTAAGGTTTGGATTTGTTGTTCTAAGTCGCTGTAGAGGTGTCGCGCTTCGGGGTAGCGTTGGCGGGATTGGTGATAGATGTAGCGCAGTTTGTGATAAGAACAAAGGAGTTGGAGGAGTTCATCGTAGGCTTTTCCCAGGAGTTCAACAGTGGGAGATTGGCTGGTGTTGAACGAGATGAGGATATGACAGTGGCTGGCGGGGTTATCGGGTTGGCTGGGTTGGGTGGCGAGGTAGTCGAAGAGGTGACTCCCGAAGAGGCTGTCTTGATCCTGGAGGCTGGGGTTGAGGGGACTGTTGGCGAGGAGGGCGGTGGCGCATTGTTTGGCAAGGCTGGCGCAGTCGGTTTGGGCGTCTACTTCCGCGTATAACCACAGGGTTTGTCCGAGGGAGGCTTGGATGCGGTGGGGGAGGAGGGATTGAGGGCGGAAGTGTTGCAGTTGGGGGATGGTGATGTCGAGGTGGGGAGAATCGGGGGAGAGTGTGAGATCAATAGCGTAGGTGTCATTGAGGCGAAAAGGTTGCAGATTGGCGGTGATTTTGAAGCCATCGGCGGTGGAGATAGCGCCTAAATTGATATCTTGGGCGTGGGTAAGCCAGTGGGTTTGTTTTCCGGGTTCGTTTTGGGGCGTGTATTCGGTGTTGGTGTAGCAGATCAGGTGAGATTTCAGGGTATTCAGTCCAGGGAAATGTCCCAGATTAGTCAGATTATCCCATAACTTAGCCGCATCATCTGCCACGCGATCGGGGGCGTCGGTGAGGGTTTGACGCAGGTGGAAGGCGTAGAGGGTGAGGCTGAGGTTTTTCATTTATTGGTTATGGGTCAAAACACTGATTTCACGGATTTATTGGAGAGATAGGGGTAGGGATGTGAGAGTTTATTGACACTGATTTCACCGAAAAGTTAGTTCTCTCATCAACAGATGATGATTAGGATTTTAAGGTGTCATTGGTTATTGGTCATTTGTCATTTGTCATTTGTTGATGGAAATGCCCGACATTTTCATTAGCCTATAATACAGAATACCCGTAGGGGCGCACCGACGTGCGCCCAATTTCAACCGACGTGCGCCCAATTTCACGGTCAAATCTATTCCACAATTTTAGTTGGGTCACGGCACCATCGTGCGTTACGCTTCGCCAACACACCTTGACCACTATAAATGGTAATACGGAGTCAATTCTGATTGGTTATTTGTCATCGGATTTCGGTGCAATATTTAATCAACGCTATACCCGATCAATGGACACAAGATACGATTTAATCGGCGCACGTCTGTGCATTTAATGGGCGCAGGTCCTTGCGCCCCTACCCTCTTGAATATCAATTACAATGTATACAATTTTTCCACACAACATTCTCGATAATCATTTATTATTCACTTCTCGCTGCATTCTCCGTTCGATCAGCTTGAGTCGAACCGCTTCATATCCAGAACGGGGAGGCGCTGCGGCAATTTTAGCTAGTCGTTCACGGTTGCGTTCTTGCCAATAGTCTCGAATCTCTTGTGCTGTTTGTAAAACCTCCTGATACTTGGCTTCTACCTCGGCTTGATGGGCTTCAATATAGGCAAGAACTCCGTTCATTTGTTCATCAGTCAAATTAAAAATATCGCGAATGTATTTGTGGGGATAGTCAGCTTTGAGATAATCCATCACATCATAGAGCGTGATTCGAGTACCCGCGATCGCTAATCCTCGTTCAGTATGGATAATGTATTTGTTACCCGCGTTTGTCATTGCCTATTTCCTCCATGCCTATCGCTTAAGTTGAACTTTGATTATTGGGTGGGTTGGTCTGTGGGGTGGATGGGGGTGAATGTCTGATAATACTATTAATAATCATATCCTTCGCCGCTGGGCTGGGTTGATTCGCTGGCGTGGGAGATTTGCTTCCCCCAGCACCAATGATTCCTGCAATTTTTTCTCGAAAATCTCTGACTTCTGCCTCTGTTAACCCCTCTCGTTGTTGCTGGTATATCTGAAATAGTTCCTGGCGGGAGGCGGATGCTTTTAACCAGTTTTCCAGTTGATTCGAGATATCCTCAATATCATCATTAGGAAGTTGATTGCTGAGTTGCCTTAAGTTATCCCAGTCTGGCGGGGTGAGTAAGTTGGCGTTCGTTTCGATAACTTTAATAAAGCTAATAACACTATTTTCGTACACAGACATGATGTTAAACTCCTTTGCCAATCAGACAAAATGCAGCCCAATAATAGGGATTGTTAAAGGGTTGGGCTGTTTCCCCTTGTTCGGTTTCCAGATACTGGAAATACTTTTTTAATTCTATCTGCCAGGTGGTACTGAATGGGGAATTGGGAAGCCAGTCTTGAAAACCTTTGACAGTGGTGTCTCGTAACCAACATTGGGCGGTATTCAGGGCGAGGGCGAGGTTCTCTTGCTGCTGGATTTCTTGGTAGAATTTGACGATGAGTAGGGCGGTGGCAAAGGCGCTGACTTCCCAGAGGCTACTAAAAACATTGGTACTCCCGGCTAAGAGGAAACCGTAGGGTAGGCTGATATATTCATCGCTGATATTACTGAAGTCAGTTAACCCGGTTTCGCAGGCGGAAAGGGTGACGAGGCGACAATTACTCAGGCGGAAATCAGCGATGATGTCTTCAAGGGTGAGGTTATCATCGGCTAGCTGTAAGCCGGAATCCAGGGGAGAACCGAGATTAAAATAGCCGTGACAGAAGAATAGCAGACTGTTGGCAGCGTCGAGGGTTTCCCTAGAGGAGAGGAGGGCGGATTTGCTGGCTTTGTCTTTTTTGAGGCTATCAACCTGGGGAAATTGTCGGGTGATGGCAGATACTGCGCCGATGTCTTCTTCGTATAAATCTGATGTGGGGGTTTGAATGGCAAATAGGCGCTGGAAGTCGGGGCGTTGTTGCTGCTGGAGTTGGTGTAGGAGTTGGCAACTGGGGAGATAACGGATACCGTCAGGGAAACGGGGGAATAAGTCTAAGGCGTGGAGGGGGAATAGGTGGAGATAGCGATGGGGAATCAGGATTAATTGGGTACAGGTTTCGGGGATGTGGGCGAGGATATCTTTTATATGCAGAATTTCGGCTAGCTGGTTGAGGCGTGAGGGGAGTGAGGTTTGCCAGTCTTGTTTGAGTTGTTCTGTTTCGGTGTCGGTTTCGGCACGTCTGGGGGCGTAGTAGGCTTGGAGATAGTCTTCAGCCCAGGTTTTGAGGTTGGCTAAGTCTTCAGGGGTGGATGTCCAGATGGAGGGGAAACCTCTCTCCAAACCTCTCTCCTGCGAGGAGAGAGGCTTTGAGGCTCCCCCTTCCCTCGCAGGGAAGGGGGCTGGGGGGTTAGGTTTTTCCAATTCGCCAGCAGTATCTTGCAGGGAAGGGGGCTGGGGGGTTAGGTCATTAATAATCACCGCACGGAAGCAATCATCGAAAATATACCATTCAATAATTGCGGTGTTTGGATCAATCAGTGTAGAGAGTTGGTCAAACTTGAGGGGTTTATAGGGATAAAGTTCGTTATAGCGCTGGCGTAGTTGGTTGATGTGGCTGTAGTCTATCTCTTCTACAGTTATCGATTTTTCCGATAACTTTTGTTCCCCAGCCGCCTGTAGCTGATTCAACCGTCGCTGTTCAATTAGAATCTCTTGCTGTAGCTGTTGCAATTGGCTTTTGATCTGGGTGGGAATTTCGCCATCGGGGTAAAGGTTGCGACTGGTGAGGAGTTCGATGAGATTCCGGGTTTTGCTGCGTTCGATGTATTCCCAGGCTTGGGTATTGTTTGCTAATTCTAGACAGACTTCAATCATATTGCGATAGAGTTTATTCCATTCTTCCGCTAGTTTCTGTTTATCGGCATCATTCGCCGTACCTAAACTAATCTCGACTCTCTGGAATTCAACCGTATCAATCGCTGCGGCAAAGGCATGATAGGCATTGTCCAATTGTTGGGCGTCTCGGTAGGCAAGTCCTAGGTTAAATTGGGTTTCAACATGGTTTTGGGGCAAAGCTTCACGAGTTCTAACTTCCAGGGCGTCTTGATAGGAAGCGATCGCACTTTCGATATTCTCTGCCCTTTCTCCCCGGATTCTCTGACAGTAGGCATTCCCCAGATTATTTTGCGTCATTGCCCAATCGCTAGGAAAGGCGTCACGGGTGTAGACTTCCAGGGCGGCTTGACAGTATGCGATCGCACTTTCGATATTCTCTGCCCTTTCTCCCCGGATTCTGTCACTGTAGGCAAGCCCCAGATTATTTTGCGTCACTGCCCATTGGCTAGGAAAGGCGTCACGGGTGTAGACTGCCAGGGCGGCTTGATAGGATGCGATCGCACGTTCGATATTCTCTGCCCTTTCTCCCCGGATTCTGTCACGGTAGGCAACACCCAGATTATTTTGCGTACCTGCCCATTGGCTAGGAAAGTCGTCACGGGTGTAGACTTGCAGGGCGGCTTGATAGGAAGCGATCGCATCTTCGATATTCTCTGCCCTTTCTCCCCTGATTCGGTCAGAGTAGGTAATCCCCAGATTATTTTGCGTACCTGCCCAATCGCTGGGAAAGGCGTCACGGATGTAGACTTCCAGGGCGGCTTGAAAAGAAGCGATCGCACTTTCGATATTCTCTGCCCTTTCTCCCCTGATTCTGTCAGAGTAGGCAGCACCCAGATTATTTTGCGTCATTGCCCATTGGCTAGGAAAGGCGTCACGGCTGCTGACTTCCAGAGCGGCTTGATAGGATGCGATCGCACTTTCGATATTCTCTGCCCTTTCTCCCCGGATTCTGTCACGGTAGGCATTCCCCAGATTATTTTGCGTGGTTGCCCAATTGCTAGGAAAGGCGTCACGGGTGTAGACTTGAAGGGCGGCTTGACAGGATGCGATCGCACTTTCGATATTCTCTGCCCTCTCTCCCCGGATTCTGTCACGGTAGGCAACCCCCAGATTATTTTGCGTCATTGCCCATTGGCTAGGAAAGGCGTCACGGCTGCTGACTTCCAGAGCGGCTTGACAGTATGCGATCGCACTTTCGATATTCTTTGCCCTTTCTCCCCGGATTCTTTCACGGTAGGCAGCACCCAGATTATTTTGAATTAATGCCCAAGTTTCTGAGTAATTCTCGCGGGTAAAGATAGTGAGCATCACTTCATAACCCCTAATCTCGATTTCCAAGTTAGTTGGCTGACTCCCTAAAGGAAACTCCCCAATCAGCTTACTGAATTCACCAATAGTGGCGGCAATAAATTGGGCTTGTTCCGCTTCCACTTCTGCCAGTGTTGCGGTTCCCCAGTCATACAATATCCGGGCAAAGTTATCATCCAATAGATGCAGGTTTTGCTGAAGTAGGGGATAGACAACTTGCGGATTACCTCTACTATCTGACGTTACTTGTAATACTTGCATCAGAAAGCGCAGTTGGGCTCCAGGAGTAGCAGTTGAGGCGGATAATCCCAACAACTCCCCTAACTGATTCGCCATTCCGATTAAAAACTGCGCCGCATTTTCATCGCCCCTCTCTGCTAACGCTTCCGCCACCTGTGCCATGGTTGCCACTAACCCGGCATCAACTAACTCGGCGTTATCCTGTAAAATCTTCTGCCCTTCCTCACCACTGGGACAGGTTAATAGGGCATTAATCAGGGTTAGATAGGCTTGTAGGCGTTGTTCATCCATGGGGCAATTGAGGCAGGAGATGCTAACTATGGTATCGCAAAAGACAGAGGGAGTGATGGGGTGATACGGTTTAATTGAGCCAGTTTTCTAGTTTTAAATTAGGGACACGAGAAAATTCACGAACATTATTGGTGATGACGGTGAGATTCAAACTGAGAGCATGAGCAGCAATCAATAAATCGTTACCGCCAATAGGTGTTCCTTGTTGTTCTAAATGAGTTCGGATTTCAGCATAATATTGCTCTACGGGGTAGGTTAGAGGCAAAATCTCCAGACTATCTAAGATGGCTTCAATGTTTTGGGTGAGTTGAGGCGAGTTCTTTTTTCTGGCTCCAAATCTTAACTCACAAGCGACGATGATGCTTGTACAGATTGTTGCCTCGCCAACACTTTGGATTTTTGTAAAAATTTGTCCTCTGGGATGCTTGACTAATTCTGAAATGATGTTCGTATCTAATAAATAGGAGTAATTCATATCTGTAGAGAGACACCAGGGCGTGTCTTTTTAAAGTTCGATATCGTCTAGGGGTAATACTCCTGCGTCAACATTGGGAAAGTCTTCATCTAGGGGTTCGAGAGTGGCGAGAACTGAGAGCAGGGATTTTTTCTGGTAGGGTTCGATAATCAGTTTGCCGTTTTCTTGGCGGATGGTGACATCTGTTGTGGATAGAGTTAAGTCTTGGGGAATGGTTAGGGTTTGGGTATTTCCGGTTTGAATCAGTTTGATGTGATATTCAGTGGTCATAGTAATTCTTTTCCTATCATTTCCGGTTGCCAATTAAAACATTCACGGCATTTTCTTCTCCTCTTCTAATAACTAGGGTATAGTAAAAGCGTTTCGATGTAGACAGACGTGTCTAACTGTTGGGGTTGTTTCTATAAGAATCCGAGTCGTCTTTAGACGACTTGCGCTTTGAGCCAAGAACTTGAGTTCTTGGCGGGGGAATGGTTAGGTTGCTGTGTTGAGCCTCGCTGACGACGCTTTGAGACTCAACCCCGACTCAGAACTACAAACATAGATCCAATAAAATCCGCCTCAACAATACAAAACTAACGCCGTTACCAATAAAGTCCGCCCTGCGCCAACGCTGCAAAGCAGAAAGGTTAAGACTTTTGGAACTCGCCCTTCACTGCACTCAAGGGTTTCCATCATCCCGCTTGACTTTTAGGCGATCGCAACCGTTGAGACAATTGATACACTAGGAGATGTCACTCTTTGTCCCTTCATAGTTGCCCTGGCGATCTCTCACGCTTGGGTTTTCTGGATAAAAAAGGTGTTGACTATCTTACTTATTGCCGTAAAAACCGGATTTACCACCACGGTTTTGATTATCCATCCATTCCATTTTTTTTTGCGTCTTGTAGGGGCGCATGGCGTGCGCCCTTAAAATCCTGGTGTGTCCTGAATCAATATTGGTGTGCGCCCTGAATCAATGTAGGTGTTGTACCTATTTCCCTGCGTGCGCCCATGATATTGGCGGTTGTGGGCGTAGGATTTTCCCGGTGTGTATGAATGCGATCGCACTGCTTGACCGTTAATATACCCCGGTTGTCTTTCCTGGCGCACATTACAGCGCTTTTCCAGTAAGTGAGGTACACAGACAGATCCCCGACTTCTTGAAGAAGTTGGGGATCTTGCTTAGAGACTGTACCTCATCAGTAATCCACGGCGCACGCCACCGGGTAATGGGCGCACGCCACCGGGTAATGGGCGCACGCCACCGGGTAATGGGCGCACGCCACCGGGTAATGGGCGCACGCCGTGCGCCCCTACGAAGGAAACCGCGATCGCACGCTGGTTATGTAAATGTACGTCGATGCTCTCAATTAATCACTTTGCATCCATAATGTGATTGTGCCGTTTTTGTGGTAGATCATGGCACAGGCGATCGCACATTCATTCTTTTCTATTTAAAAAAGGCGGCACCCAGATTCGAACTGGGGGTAAAGGCTTTGCAGGCCCCTGCCTTACCACTTGGCGATGCCGCCGCATTGTAGAGACGGAGCTACGTCTCTACAATAAAGGATTATAGCCTATCTCATCCGGATGTGTCTTTTTCGCCAAGAATTCTTTTGGGCGAGCAAAACATTAAGTATTCTAGCGGGGTGAAGCCATTTTGTCTATTCCTCGCTAGGCTGAGAATATCCGTTAATAGAGCGTCACGCTACAGTCGCGATCGCTACCTCGATCCATGCTATTCAACCTGCTTAATCTGCCCTACTGGATTTTCCTAGGGATGGGCATCCTGCTATTTCTCGTTGTCATTTTCTCCGGTGGCGGGGATGATGACTTTGATATCGATGCCGATGTAGATGCTGATGTGGATGCCGATGGCGATTTTGCCATGGGATCAATGTTCAGTTTTCTGGGTGTGGGTAAAGTTCCCCTAATTTTGCTACTCGCCACTGACTGTAGTCTGGTGGGAGTTTTCGGCTGGATAATTAATGTGGCGATCGGGAATATCACAGGTACGATTCCCACGGGTTTCTTCGGCGGTGTCGTCGCTGGTGCTTCCCTACTCCTAAGTTTATTCAGTGGTGGCTTAATTTCTCGACCCTTGGGCAGAATTTTTGCCACATTTGGTGAAGATACCAGTGGCGATCGCTTAATTGGTTGTCAGGGTAGCGTCAGTTCTAGTTCAATTCCCCTGGAAAGTCAAGGCAAAATCGGTCAAGTAGATGTGATTGATCCCAGTGGCAATTTGGTGACAATTAATGCCACCCTACCCAAATGGGCAAACGTTATTCCCAATCGCGGCAATCAAGTCTTAGTGATTGACCGACAACCAGAAAGCTATCGGGTGATTACTAAAGATAGTTCTGATCAACAACAATGGTTATCTAATTCATCTCAACCTAAAGATTCACAGTAACGGCTGCATACACAACCGTCCCGATTCCGTTCAGGCAAACTGTGATTCTTCTTACACAAGGTCTAAATGTGTATAAATTTCAGGCTTCAATACAACATATAGATTTAGAGCGCCAACTACCATGTCACAATCATCTACGACATCAACCTCCCAGCCTGTCCCGGAATCATTGACCCTGGCGCAGTTTCCCAGTGGTATCCTCCTGTTTCCGGGTGTGATTGGGGCAATAGTTTTAGTCATCATCGCCACATTATGGGCGTACAAACTGGTTTACAAAATCACCCCCAATAACGAAGCCTTTGTCAGAACGGGTGGCTTTTTTGTGAAACAGAAAAAAGTCATTTTGTATGGCGGTTGTGCGGTGTTGCCCGGTTTCCATGAACTGACTCGTGTTCCCTTACGGGAAATTTCCATTGATGTGGAACGCACTGGAAATCTAGCCGTTCGCACTCAAGACTACCTGCGGGCAAATATGCGGGCAACCTTTTATGTCTGTATTAACGCCGATAAAGATGATGTCTTAACCGCTGCTGCCCGACTATCGAAACAAGGACGAGTTTCGACTGAAGATATTAAAGAAGCCCTAGAAAAACGGGCAGATGATGCCATTCGCGCCTCGGCGAAGAAGAAGAGTTTAGCGGAAATTGATTCTGATAAATTAGGGTTTGCCGATGAAGTCTTAAATCTAATTCAGCCTGATCTAAAAAAAGTGGGGTTAACCCTGAATAATATCGCCATTTCTGAAATCGAAGAAAGCGATACCTACGATACCAATAACTTCTTCGACGCCCAAGGAGTCCGCCTGCGAACCGAAACCATTCAACGCTCCATCCAACAAAAACGGGAAGTTGAACTGAGTACCCAGGTAAGAATTGAACAGCAGGAACTCGATGCCGAAAAGCAATCCCTGCGAATCGCCAGAGAAAAAGAAGACGCCACTCTCGGACAACAACTGGAGGTTGAATCCCTAAAATCCCAGCGACAACGGGAAATTCAAGAAGCCAAAGACCGAGAAGCTGCCACCATACAACGGACAAAGATTTTACAAGATAAGTCCGTTGAAGAAGAAGAAATTCGCCGCAAACTCTCAGTTCAAGAAAACCAAATTGAGGCAGATATTTCTCTAGAGGAACGGAATAAACAGCTAAAAGTCGCCCAAACCACCCAAAAACAAGAAGCCGAAATCGCCGAAATTACCCGTCAGCAAACCGTCGATTCCTCCCGCCTAGAAGCCCAAGTGCGGGTGGCTGAAGCCGAACGCTTATCAAAAGTGGCAAAACAGGAAGCGGCTGTTGCGATCGCCAATAAAGAACGGGAACGCTTTGCGGCTGAAGCCGAACGCGCTCAAGCGGAATCCGGTGTGGTTACGGCGACAGAGATAGAAAAAGCGGAACGGGAAAAACGCTTATCCCTGATTTCAGCCGAACAAGAGGCAGAAAAACGGCGGATTGCTGACCAAAACGTCGTAGAAATTGATGTTTTCCGCCGTCGTCGTCAAGCCGAAATTGCCCGTCAAGCGGCAGAATTAGAAGCGGAATCCATTCGCACCTTAGCCCAAGCGAATCGGGATAAAGCCTTAGCTGAAGCCGAAGGAAAACGAGCAATCATTGAAGCCGAGAATACGTTGAGTGACTCCAAGTTAAGCGCCCAAGTGCTGACCACAATTTGGCCCGATTTAGTAGACAAACTCCCAGAAATTGCCAAAGCCTTAGCGCCACAACCGGGAATTTTAGGCGATACCCGAATTTTCGCATTTCCTGGGATGAATGGCAGTAATGGTAATGGTCATGGGAATGGCATGGGTGATATTAACAAACTCTTACTCTCAACCAGTGGCTTATCGTTAATTAATACGCTTCTGGATGAAGGAAAGCTAGGAAACTTAATTGGTCAAGTGAGTCAGTTGGTACGGAATAATCCGACTCAAACGGGAGAAAATGGCAACCCGAAGCCGCCAGAGTCCTCAGCCGAATCCGAGACTCCCGCCTTAGCCAAACGGCAAACCCCGCCACCTCCACCCCCGGCAAAATCTCCTGGACAACGACAACCGTCTTCCGCAGCCGCGAAACTTGTCGAACCGTCTCAGGTTAAGAGTGATGAGGATTCTACGCCACCCCATCGGACATCTGGGTCAAAGAGCGATCGCGATCGCGAAGATCCCAGAACTCGTCACAGTTGAGGCAAAGGTGCAGGGGGAGCAGAGGGAGCAGAGGGAGCAGAGGGAGCTGGGGGAGCTGGGGGAGCTGGGGGAGCTGGGGGAGCAGAGGGAGCAGAGGGAGCTGGGGGAGCTGGGGAAGATGAGGAGGTTAACTCAAAACTCTACCTTCCCTGTTCCCTGTTCCCTGTTCCCTGTTCCCTAACAAATGACCAATGACCAATGACAAATGACGAATGACAAAGAACAAAATTTGATACCCTAGCTTAAATAGTCTTGGGAACGAATAGAGAAGCGTGGATATTCAAATTGGGCGAGGTAAGACAGCTCGCAGAGCGTATGGCATCGATGAAATCGCATTAGTCCCCGGACAACGGACGCTAGACCCGAATTTGGCAGACACCCGTTGGCGGTTGGGGAGCATCGAACGAGACATTCCGATCATTGCCAGTGCGATGGATGGCGTGATCGATGTGCGAATGGCAGTGATCCTATCTGAGATGGGAGCGCTAGGGGTGCTTAACCTCGAAGGCATTCAAACCCGTTATGCTGACCCTGCTCCGATATTAGAGCGAATCACCTCTGTGGGTAAGTCAGAATTCGTTAATCTGATGCAGGAGTTGTATGCCGAACCGATTAAACCGGAATTAATCAGCCAGCGAATTCAGGAAATCAAAGACCAAGGTGGGATTGCGGCGGTAAGTGCGACGCCAGCAGGCGCGATTAAATACGGTGAAATTGTCGCCTCAGCGGGTGCTGATTTATTCTTCATCCAAGCCACTGTGGTGTCCACGGCTCACCTGTCACCAGAGTCAGTCACCCCCCTAGATTTAGCCCAGTTCTGCCAGGATATGCCAATGCCCGTGGTTTTGGGCAATTGTGTCACCTACGAAGTTGCCCTGAACTTAATGAAAGCAGGTGCAGCGGCTGTTTTAGTGGGAATTGGTCCGGGTGCCGCTTGTACCTCGCGGGGCGTTCTGGGTGTGGGAGTTCCCCAGGCGACGGCGGTGGCGGATTGTGCAGCAGCCCGTGATGATTATCATCAAGAGACGGGTAATTATGTGCCAGTCATTGCTGATGGTGGGTTAATTACCGGGGGAGATATCTGTAAATGTATCGCTTGTGGCGCAGATGCGGTGATGATTGGTTCTCCTCTGGCTCGTGCCAAAGAAGCCCCAGGACGCGGATTTCACTGGGGAATGGCAACGCCTAGCCCGGTTCTGCCCCGAGGAACGCGCATCCAAGTCGGGAGTACAGGAACACTACAAGAAATTCTGATTGGACCGGCACAACTGGATGACGGCACTCACAATCTTTTAGGGGCGCTGAAAACCAGTATGGGAACTTTGGGCGCTAAGAACTTGAAAGAAATGCAGCAAGTGGAGGTCGTGATTGCGCCATCCTTGCTGACAGAAGGGAAAGTCTACCAGAAAGCGCAGCAGTTGGGAATGGGTAAATAAAATTTTTGGGGTTGACAAACTGCCCCAAACCCCACTGATGTAAGTTAACATAGAGAAAGCGGAGACGCATGTTTCCGTTCACTCCTCACACCACACTCCGCCCGGACTATGTTCGGGCGGTTCCTTTTTGGGGGTTAAGCTCTAATGTCAGGATAGTTTAACATTTTAATCGACTAAATGTGACGATTTATGTCGAAATATATACTTTTTTTGCAGGGGAACGCTCAGTTTTCTCTGTGGTAAAATATCCCAAGACACATAGAAAATAGTACACGCAAGGATTTCCAGGCATGTCAACAGCCGTAGCAGTTACAGACGCCAGTTTTAAGCAAGACGTCCTAGATAGTGACGTTCCCGTTTTAGTAGATTTTTGGGCACCTTGGTGTGGCCCGTGTAGGATGGTCGCACCTGTGGTGGATGAAATCGCACAACAGTACGAAGGTCAGATCAAGGTTGTGAAGCTCAACACTGACGAAAATCCTAATGTAGCCAGTCAGTATGGGATTCGCAGCATTCCGACCTTAATGATTTTTAAAGGAGGACAACGAGTTGATATGGTTGTGGGTGCAGTTCCGAAAACGACGCTAGCAAACACTCTAGAAAAGTATCTCTAATCCCTTCCCTAATCAGTTAAGCCTTAAGCCGAATCGGGTTAAGGCTAGTTAGGCTTGCAGGCGCGAGGAGTCGCTACAGCTACAAAAAGCCTGTAAGCTCTCGATTAGGTTGGCAAACATAACCCAAAAGCTAGAAAAGCGGTGAAAAGCGGGGTAAATTGCCAATTTTGAAATCATTATAAAATCAGCAAGTTGGCAACTTGAGTTTATGTCTAGTCCCCAAATCAATATAATTACCTGTTTTTCTATCGTAAATCCGGATTAAGACACTGCCACTTGTACTATGTAAGTGTCTAAATCTATAGACTTTACTAAGTCATGACTAAGATACCTATATCGTCTCCACCCATCAAACGGGTTGTGGCGATCGCATCAGTCGTGGTAGGTTGTCTGGTTAGTCCGATTCCGACTTACTCTCAACCGACCAACTCAGCGAGTAATACTCCCTCGCTGCAAGATATGCTTGAGTTTAATCTGGATCTATCGGGTCGGGGAAGCCCCCGTTCCGGTAATCGCACAGGTGGCGCGAGTCGTAGTCTCTGTAGGGGAAGTCAATCTGGAGAATCTTTGTTCGCCCTGATTCCCGATACCAATGTGGGATTAACGGTAGAGGAACATCCCACCTTCTGGTTCTATATTCCTGATGGCGCGAATACATTCGACTCAATGAAATTTGCCCTCTGGAGTGATCAGGGTGAGAAAGTGTACGAAACCACCTATCCTGTGACGAACGCCCTACCCGGTGTGATTAGTATTTCTTTACCGCCAACCCTACCCGCGCTAAAGGAAAACCAATACTACAACTGGATTTTTACCGTTTACTGTGAAGATCCCCAAGCAGCGATTGTTCGCACTGATCCCAAACGAGTCCGAGTTAGAGGTTCCATCCAACGTGTTCCTTTAACGGCTGAACTCCAACAAGGATTGAATCGGGCGTTGACTCCCCGCGATCGCGCCGTTGTTTTAGCCCGAAATGGGATTTGGTTTGACTCTCTCACCCTGATCGGCAATCTTCGCCGTACTCAGACAGCCAATTACGCCCTGGCGATGGATTGGAGTAACTTGTTAGAGGATATTGAACTCGACGCGATCGCATCCAAGCCCATTACTGAATGCTGTAGTGCTTTGGCTCAGTGATTCCCACATTGGCATAGTGGTTCTCAATTGAGAATTATCAATCACCCTGTTCCCTAACTAAGGTTGCTTGTCTTCCATCATTGCCAAAAACCGCTATCTCTACTGGATGTTCCTAATTCCCCATTAAACACGAGATATCAGCGACTTGATTCGAGCCTGTAAGACCCCGCTACACTATCTCGTTCGATCAGTCCCTCATTTTTGCACTTTGGCTGTTCTCATGTACCCGAAACAGCTTATCGCCCCTAATTTTAATTCGATAGCCGCCTGACCCTTAAACCAGTGTGCTATAAAGAAGTAGATTGGATATTTTATCAAGTACTAGGTGGTGTATCACTAAATACTGTGGCTTTCTTGTCCAAGGGTTTAGTATTTTGTTGTCATTGGAGAATATAGGTTGGTGGCTAACCATAATTGAGTCATTTCGGCAAAGGGATTCCGGCTTCTGAATTTCTTTGAGAGGTATGGTATTGAACTTATGCCTAGGTTCACCATAGCTAAAACCAATAACAGATAGCTTAACCCTGGAAAGGGGAGTGATATCATCCAGATTGATTATTCAGATACTTTCGACGACAATTCAACCGCAATAGTTTTGGTGTCTCTTTAAACTTCAACGTATCATTTGATAGCTGAGTAATCGTATTGGGATTCGGTGCGGCTTCTAATTTGGACTTGCCTTATTTAGGGTTGAGTAAAATTCTGTCTGTCAAGTCCTATACATCAGTTCTATTTATTCCACGGAGTTTTGTAGCCCCTATGATTAATTCTGCAATGAAAGGAGCAATTCTGCTGTTGGCTACTTTACCTTTTTTGGGTGTTACCAGCATACAGCCAACTCAGGCGACTTCAATCCCTCTCAAGGTGGATCAAACAGACGTACCGATTGTTCCTCAGTTTAACCCTAGCTCTCTATTAACAAACACTTCAGTTACTCAGAATACTTTTGCTAAAGATTCTATTGTAACCAAGGAAGCCACACAGATCAACCCCCCAAGTCTAATCGTGGCTCAGTCCGTTACCGGGGCAGGTGATCAGGTCGGGACAACGGTTGAGCAAGACGGTAATCAATTTAACATCGACGGTGGCACATTTTCCGGAGATGGGGAAAATCTATTTCACAGTTTCCAAGACTTTGGTCTTTCCGCTGGTGAAATTGCCAACTTTTTGTCTAATCCTGAAATTCGCAATATCTTGGGGCGAGTAGTTAGTGGGGAAGCTTCAATTATTAATGGTTTGATTCAAGTTACCGGGGGCAACTCAAATTTATTTTTAATGAATCCGGCGGGGATTGTATTTGGGGCGAATGGCAGTTTAAATGTTCCCGCCTCGTTTACAGCTACAACCGCGACAGGAATTGGTTTTGCGGGAGATCAGTGGTTCAATGTCTTTAGTGAAAATAACTATCAGACGTTAATCGGTGATCCCAGTCAGTTTGCCTTTGATTTAGCTCAACCCGCAACCCTAATTAATGCTGGCAATCTAGCCGTATCAGAAGGGCATAATTTAACCCTACTGGCAGGAAATACGATTAATACCGGGCAACTGACTGCACCGGGCGGCACAATTACAATGGCGGCTGTACCAGAATCCAATCGGGTGCGGATCAGTCAACCGGGACAACTATTAAGTTTAGAAATTGTACCATCTACCAATGAGAATGGGGAGATAGAGGCAATTGATCCCTTGGATTTACCAACACTGCTGACGGGTACAGAGGAAAGCGTAGAGACGGGATTAACCGTTACGGATACAGGTCAAGTACAGCTTCAGGAGTCTGGTATCACTATACCCGCAGAAGCCGGGCTTGCGATCGCCTCTGGCACTCTGGATGTTTCTCATGCGTCTCCCACTGTCGATTCCCAGTCGGTGAATGTGTTTGGCAACAAAGTGGGTGTATTTGATGCCACAATTAACGCCTCTGGGATGTATGGCGGCGGAACAGTACGACTTGGCGGTGACTATCAAGGTCAAGGTACGTTTAATGCCTCTCAAACCCTAATCAGTGAAAACTCGCTGATTACGGCTGATGCTGGGGAACAGGGGACAGGCGGTGAGGTGTTTGCTTGGGCAGATGGAGTTACAGGTTTTTATGGGACGATAAGCGCCCGTGGGGGAACGGAAGCAGGAGATGGGGGATTTATTGAGGTTTCTGGCAAAGAATTGCTGATTTTTACGGGTCATGCTGATGCAGGAGCAATTAACGGTCAACCGGGTACGTTATTGCTTGATCCTAAAAATATCACGATTGGAGACGCGAATTCACCCTTAGCGATACGCTTTAATCCTGATCCTTCATCACCAGGAAATCAATTTGGTTATTCAGTTGCGGCGCTAGGTTCAGACGTACTCGTAGGTGATCCGGGATACGATGAAGGCGGACAGAACGACGTAGGTATTGCCTATTTATTTGATGGTAACGATGGAAGCTTATTGCAAAGCTTTATAAATCCCGATACCGATACGCCACCTAATGCAGCGGGAGACCAATTTGGTTTTTCTGTAGCTGGAGTAGGACTAAACGTGCTGATTGGCGCTCCTGGAGATGATATAGGAGGAGAATCGAATGTCGGCTCTGCCTACTTTTTTAATCTCGAAGAAAATCAGGTGAGAACCTTGTCTAATCCTACTCCCCAAGCTGAAGATAAGTTTGGCTTTTCAGTTGCTGGGGTAGGGTCAAACATTCTAGTTGGCGCTCCAGGAGATGATCACAACGGAATAACAGATTCAGGTGCTGCTTATTTATTTGATAGCAGTAACGGTAGTTTACTAGAAGACTTTTTCAGTTCCAATCCTGTAGCTGGGGGTCAATTTGGCTATTCAGTCGCTGGGGTGGATTCAAATGTGCTAGTGGGAGCACCTGGAGACAATATAGGGGTAGAAGGCAATATCATAACTGGAGGTGCTGCCTATCTATTTAATAGCAACAGTGGAGATCTAATCGAAACATTTACGAGTCCAAACGCTACAGACACCGGGGAGTTCGGGATTTCAGTAGCCGCGATGGGTTCACAAATACTCGTGGGAGCCCCTGGTGATAATCTTGGACAAGGAGTTCAAGGTGCTGCCTATTGGTTTAATCAGGATGGCGAGTTGCAAAACACTTTTTCTAGTCCTAATTCTGATAACGGTCAATTTGGTACTTCAGTAGCGGCAGTAGAATCGGCGGAGTCTGCATTAGGGTTTAACGTTGTCGTCAGCGCCCCCGGAGAAAATGCAACCTATTTGTATGAACCCTTGCCAGATTCGGACACGGGACTTTTGTGGCAAACCTTTCTCAAGCCCTCGGATTCACCCAGCAATTTTGGTAATGCAGTTGCTGGGGTAGAAAGAAACGTGGTGGTGGGAGCGCCAGGAGGGATGAACGATGAAGGCGAGATCTATTTGTTTGGCTCCAGCTTCGAGTTTGATGATAATCCCAACCAATCTGTGACTATCGATGTCGCCACGATTACCAACATTACTAATACGGGAACCGAGATTGAGTTTCAGGCAAACAATGACATCACTGTAGATTCAGCAATTCTCACTGCCAATGGGGCAGGCACTGGGGGATCACTGAAATTAAGAGCAGGTCGAAGTATTTTTGTCAATGCTAATATAACCACAGATGATGGGAATTTAACCTTAATTGCCAATGATAGCGAGGCTATTCAGGACTATCGTGATCCTGGCGACGCTTTTATAGAAATAGCTGAGGGCTTCACGCTAGATTCGGGGAATGGCGATATATATCTTCAACTCGATGCAGGGGAAGAAAGGGGAGATATTAATGTTCGGGGTGAGATTATTAATCAGACTGGAAATCTGGTTGTAGAAAACAACCCCACAGGTGGAAATGTCACTATTGAAAATACGATTAATGTTGGCGGAAATGTTGAGATTACAACCGCTGGCGGTAATATTCTCACCAGTGGTAATGTGGCTACCACTAACGGTGAAGTTAGTTTCGCGACTCAAGGTGGCAATATAGAAATTCAGAGTGGTGGCAATGTCTCTACCAATGCTGGTGAGATTAATTTCGTGACTCAAGGTGGCAATATAGAAATTCAGAATGGGGGTAATGTTTCTACCAATGGGGATGAGATTCGTTTTGCTAGTCAAGGGGGCAATATAGAAATTCAGAATGGGGGTAATGTTTCTACCAATGGGGATGAGATTCGTTTCAATAGTCAGGGTGGAACGATTCAGGTTGATACGGCTTTCACGCTGACGGGTGAAACGTTCTTGTCTACAGGTAATGGAACTGGAGATATCCTGTTTAATAATCTTCTCGATGGGACGCAAAATCTCAATCTTACGGCAGGAACAGGTAATGTGATCTTTGAGGGACAAGTAGGTAGCAGTACAGCCTTGGGGAACCTGACCATTGCTAGTGCCGGAAATGTGACCGCCAAAGACGCGATCGCAGCCTCTAGCTTTACGCATCAATCGGGAACTGGCACAATTAATTTGGCAAATCTTCGAGATATTCAAATCCTGGATGGGGATTTCAGCCTAAATACTACGAATACCCTGACTGTCGGTAATATTACAGCAACTGATGGCAAGGTAGAACTGAGTGCCAATAGTAGCCTAACCACCGAAAATATCACCACTTCTGGTGACACCATTAATCTCACCAGTACACAGGCAGAAGTCAATAGTGGTAACTTAGATTCCGCTGGTGGCAATGTAGACGCGAGTGCTAATAGTAATTTAACCACAGAAAATATCACCACCTCTGGCGGCACGATTAACCTCACCAGTACACAGGCAGAAGTCAATAGTGGTAACTTAGATTCCGCTGGTGGCAATGTAGACGCGAGTGCTAATAGTAATTTAACCACAGAAAATATCACCACCTCTGGCGGCACGATTAACCTCACCAGTACACAGG
>NZ_JAVJQN010000147.1:0-17741 GCF_040218245.1 Coleofasciculus sp. E1-EBD-02
ATTTCACACAATTGCTCCAATCGGTCTTTTAGTTTACCCAAGGGTATCTGAACAAATTTCTGGTTGTTCAGTTTACCCATATTGGCGTTGTTCTTAAACCCTTCATTCCATCCCAGAACAATCGTGCTGATTCCGTATTTAAGGCAATGGTTAACAATTAATCTTGCCGCCTTGTTAATACCATCCCTCATCCGGTGATTACGTTGGCGAGTTACTCGGTCAAGCCATCCATCCCAATATCCTTGGGGCTTTCCTTCCTTTCTGGTAGCTACCTGCTTATTCCAGTATTGGTTAAAGGCTTTCATGGCACGGGCATCAATCAGGAAAGAGTTGCCCAAAGTATCGACACAAGCGGCTAGATTATCGGCTGTACCTAGGTCAATCGCTAATGCTTGGTCATCAATGCCTAGGAATGTTTCCTGTTTGGGTATTTCGTAGGAAGCTTCCAAGTAGAAAACACCATTTTTAGGTAAAATAGTCCATTCTTTGACCTTGGCAATATCAAGGTTACTTGGAGTGGGTAGCCTAAAGCTGTCGATTCCAAACCAACGCCTAACGGTTAGACCAAGTGAGAACTGAAGTTGACCGCTAACCAGCTTGGGTTTCTGTCCCCCTGAATTGGGGTAAGCTACCTTAAATAGTTTTGAGCCTTTCAGATAACCAGGTGGTTTGGGTCTATTTGCCAATTGCCCTTTAAACCAAGCCTGACGCAATCCCTTGTAGGACTTAAACACCTCAGCGACGCTGATCAAGGTTTGTTGAGCAGGTATAGAGGGCAGAGATTGGGCAATTTGACTCTTTCCTATGCTGGTTTCGTAAATCAGATCAAACTTTCCAGTCAGGAGTTTACCTGTCTTAAAAAACGTTTGACGGGCAAAATATACACCCATATTGTAGAGTTTCCCCGATTGTTCGCACAGGTACTCTAAAATGGCTTTTGTTTCCTTGTCTGGGTGTAGCAGCATTTGCTGTACTCCCCTAGGCTTTTTGGGTTTAACCATTGCTCGACCTCACAATGCACTTACTTAATCCAGTCTACTGTATGTATTGCTATTCGACAGGACGAATCTATGAAGAATGAGAAAATCTTTTTAAGGGTTACTAAATACGAAAAGAACCAACTCAAGCAAGAGGCGGCTAAAAGAGGGATGACTCAATCTGAGTTAATCAGGAGTTTTATCGCTCAATTGCGCGGCGTAGTTTGGGAATCTCCTTACCTCCGATTCCCCCGCCTTATATCCCGTCGCTAAAAGCGAAGGTTTTACGGCGGATCAAGATAACTGGTTAGTTCAAGGATGACGACTTTCAACCTTGTCAATCAAGTCCTCCGCCATCTCCACCGCCATCAGGATCAGTTTTTGTTCGAGCTGTCCTTGGTGTCCCTCATCACTGATTGTGGCGTAAATATGAGGATTAGCCAGCATCCCTGCGAGTAATTGGGATGCTATTTGTTTAACGTCATTCGTTTTTGAGTCCATGTTTAACACCTCTGGAATACAGTAACATTTTCGGGGGTTTGGTTACCAAACCCCTACCCAAATCCTCAAAACTCAAAACTATGGATCACCAATCCGGGTTAGGATCGATTTTACTTTGAAACTTTTATCTATGGTGAATGATGCTTATGAAGCGCTACTTATCCCGTCTTGTTGCCCTTGTCCTCGTGGTTGCGATCGCGCTAACGGGGTGTTCGTCCAGCAGTACTGGCTTGGTTGGCAATTATCGCCAAGACACCCTGACCGCCTTGGACTCCTTGAGAGCAGCTATTGAGTTACCTGAGGATGCGCCGAATAAGGCAGAGGCTCAGTCCCAAGCGCGTCAAAGCATTAATGAGTATATTTCTCGCTACCGTCGAGATGGCTCTGTCGCTAACCTGAGTTCGTTCTCCACGATGAGAACAGCCCTCAATTCTCTGGCTGGGTACTACAGCTCTTATCCCAATCGTCCCTTACCCCAGAAGCTCAAAGACCGTTTAGAGCAAGAATTCCGGCAGGTGGAACGAGCGATAAGACGCGGCGCTTAACCTGATTTAAAGGGAGATGGGGGAGATGCGGGAGTAGAGGGTGATGAGGGTGATGAGGTGTAGAGACGTAGCATGCTACGTCTGGAACAGTCAGGGCGGGTTTTGTAGAAACGTTACCATCAATAGCTACAAGCAAATCCCTAAACCCGCCCCTACACATTCACGCGCCATGCCCTCGAACGCCGTGAAGGGTCAAAACTTCCTTCCCTTTCTCATCTATCAAGATAACCTGAGCGCCATTGTCCGGAAACAGGACATAATGCTCAGAACTACAAAAGAACGTCCTTAACTCTGTTTGAGATAATTTGTCGATTCGTTCGATTGTCTGTTAAGACTAAAGACACCCACTTCATCAACCCCGCCTTTGCTTCGGAGAAGATGGGGATACCCGCGATTAATGTTGTTGTTCTTTTGTGGTTTTTGTAGGAATGTCCAACGGTCTTGTCCCTATCCCTAGAGGATGGCATTGGCGCTATTATTATCGCTCACTGGTTGCTGCCTTGCTGACGAGTAGCATCATCACTCAGGGCTACGTGGCTAAAACGGCTCAAGCTCAAACGGCTGCCTATTGCCACTTTACGGATGATGCGATCGCGCAAAAAGAAAGCCTGCGCCAGGGTGCGATTAAAGGAAATCCAGATTTCAATAACCGCTATAAAGCGATCGTCAAGCAACATGCTGACGTTTTGCGCCAATGTCGCGATCGCACTTTCCCCCAAGACCAAGCAATATGGCTACGCCTCTATGCCTGTGATGTTCGCGCGGGTGCGATTGATGAGATTCTCGACCGGATTGTCAATCGAGGCTACAACAAGGTCTATGTTGAAGTCTTTTCCGATGGTCAAGTTTTACTCCCCGCCTCAGACAACCCCACCCCCTGGCCCCCCGTCGTGCGAACACCGGGATATGAACGGGTCGATTTATTAGCCCAGACGATTCAAAAAGGACATGAACGGGGATTGCGGGTTTATGCCTGGATGTTCTCGATGAACTTTGGCTACAGGTATGCTCAACGCAGCGATCGGCAAGATGTCCTGGCTCGCAATGGTCGCGGTCAAACCAGTTTATCCTATGTCCATGACCAGTCTCAAGCCTTTATTGATCCCTATAATAATCAAGCTAAAACTGATTACTACCAATTGGTTCAGGCGGTGACGAAACGTCGTCCTGATGGTGTTTTATTTGACTATATTCGTTATCCGCGTGGCAGTGGCTCAGATTCGGTTGTCACGAAGGTAAAAGATTTATGGATCTATAGTGATGCGTCTCGACAAGCCTTATATAATCGCGCTCTCAATAATCAAGGGCGAGAACTGATTCAGCATTATGTACAGGATGGTTCGATTAGCGCGGGCGATGTGGAATCGGTCAAGACGCGCTATGCCAACGAATCCACCCCAATGTGGCAAGGGCGATCGCCCTCTGAGTCAGATAGTGCAGCATCCATAAACTGGCAACTGTGGCAGCTTAGTGTGGCTCATGCGGCTCAAGGGGTATTAGATTTTCTTTCCATGGCTACATTACCCGTTCAACGGGCGGGAATCAAAGCCGGAGCCGTATTTTTTCCCGATGGTAATCAAGTGGTAGGGCGAGGGGGGTATGATTCTCGACTACAACCTTGGGATCATTTTTCTCCATCCTTAGAATGGCATCCCATGTCTTATGGTGTTTGCGGTCATACGGGTTGTATAGAGAGCTTAGTCCGACGAGTTGTGGATAAGGCACCCCTGAATACCAAAATCACACCAGCACTAGCCGGAACCTGGGGGAAATCTGTCAGCAATCGCCCCTCTCTAGAAAAGCAGATGCAGGCAATCCGCCAGCGAATTCCTAATGTCAGTGGTATCAGTCATTTTGCCTTTTCCTGGCAAGATCCTCAATTTGACCGCGATCGCAAGTTCTGTCGGTTACAGTAAAGTTTCATCAGAAACTTTGTCCAGGCGATTACTATGGGCGGAGTCGTTCGTAAGGCAAGTGAAACAATAATGGTAACGCTGCAATTGAGGCAAATTAGCGTACCGCCCGGACATCGGGTGCTGTTGTATGAGGTGGGGTGGTCGGAATTTGAAGCGATTTTAGCGGAATTGGGAGAGCATCGTGCTAGTCGAGTGGCTTATCTCGATCAAACGTTGGAGATTCGGATACCTTTGCCGGAACATGAAAAAGCCAAGGTTATTATTGGAGATTTGTTAAAGATATTACTAGATGAATTAGAAATTGATTGGGAACCCTTCGGCTCAACAACGTTTAAACGACAAGATATGATGGCGGGAATTGAACCCGACGATTGTTTTTATATCCAAAATGCAGCTCGGATGATTGGGCGAGAAAGTCTGGATTTAACCGTTGATCCGCCGCCTGATTTGGCAATAGAAATAGATGTAACGTCTAAGACTCAGTTAAGTGCTTATCAGGTGTTAGGGGTGTCAGAAATTTGGCGATATCAGAATCGCCGATTGCAGGTTTATGTGGTGCAATCAGGAAAGTATGTTGAATCAGCAACAAGTCCGACGTTTCCTGATTTTCCCGTGATTGAGGAATTTTCTCGCTTCTTAGAGATGGCGCGACTATCGGGAACAAGTCAAGCTTTAAGGGCATTTCGGCGATGGGTGAGGGAAA
This sequence comes from Coleofasciculus sp. E1-EBD-02, assembly GCF_040218245.1. Classification (NCBI taxonomy): domain Bacteria; kingdom Bacillati; phylum Cyanobacteriota; class Cyanophyceae; order Coleofasciculales; family Coleofasciculaceae; genus Coleofasciculus; species Coleofasciculus sp. E1-EBD-02. The sequence continues at coordinate 4,643 of NZ_JAVJQN010000147.1, forward strand.
GAGGAAATTAGGGGTTGCTGCAGGGAGTGTTGGGGTGGGGTTAGAGAGCAGGGGAAGCAATGTAGAGACGTAGCATGCTACGTCTGGGAGCAGGGGAAGCTGGGGGAGCCGGGGAAGCTGGGGGAGCAAAGGTACATGTCCTTGTGCGAGCATCTTGCTCGCTACTAATACCCAATTTAAATGCATGACAGTTTAGGATGAGCGTCTTACTGGCTATTTTGCATAGCTTTTTAACTATATATTGACAAATTCAATATACTATGCTTTTAACAGACTGGATTTTTCGGTAGCTTAAAATACAGACAGTCTGAAATCTCCACCGTTTCCCGATGTGCCATGGCACGTCTGGAACATCCTCTCCATGCACAGAGGTGTTGTCATGATATCCGAAACCGTCAAGGTTCTTTTCGTTGATGAAGATGAAACTCATTATAACCGAATCAATCGGTTACTCAAGAGCCTGGACACAATTCATGTTCAATTGGATTGGGTAACAACCCCGGAAACGGCGTTGACTCTAATTCGCGCTCAATCTCAACAGTATGATGCTTATTTAATCGATTCGGGTTTCGCTGAAGTCGAGGGTGATTATGGGTTAATCGAAGAATTATCAGGGAATACATCTCCAGTCATTGTCCTGACTCCTTCACCACAAATCGGTCTAACCGCATTGAAAAAAGGAGCAGCAGACTATTTAGTCTATGATCAACTCAGCGCTCCCCTAATCGAGCATTCCTTGCGCTTAACCCTTACTCATACCAAAACTCAGAGACAACTACAGACTTGGGCTTCAGAGTCTCAAGCGCAGACAGAGGCATTACATGAAATTATTCTCAGTGCCATTTCTGATGCCGTATTCATAACCGATGATTGGGGCAATTTTACGTTTGTTTGTCCCAATGTGAATGTTATTTTTGGCTATTCGCGGCTAGAGACCAAAAAACTGGGTAATATTCGCCACATTTTAGGAGAAAATTTAGTTGACATAAATCAACTTCAATCCGATAACGAAATCACCAACATTGAGTGGCAAATAACTGATAAATCCGGTAAGCTTCATGATTTGCTGGTTAATGTGAAGCAGGTTTCCATTAACGGCGGAACCATCCTTTATACCTGTCATGATATCAGCGAACGCAAACAGGCTGAAGTGAAAATCCGAGAACTGAATAACCAACTCGAACAACGGGTTAAGGAACGGATAACCGAATTACAACAGATTAATGCCCAATTAGTACAAGAAATTCGAGAACGTCGCCAGATTGAGCATATCTTGGCGGTTAGTGAGGAAAAATTTCGCGGTATTTTTAATCAAGCGGCGGTGGGTATTGCTCAAGCGACTCTGAATGGCTTGTTTATTGTGGTTAATCAAAAATTTGCGGATATTATTGGCTACACTCGTGAAGAAGTCTTAGCGAAAACCTGGCAAGATATAACCTATCCCGATGACGTGGAAGGGGATGAAGCTTATGTACGTCAGCTTTTAGCCAATGAAATTGACCGCTACTCTATGGAAAAGCGCTATATCCATAAAGATGGAAGAGTGGTTTGGGTTCAGGTTCATACCACACGATTACAGGAACCCTCCGGTGCGCCTCAATCTTTAATTGGCGTCATTGAAGATATCACGCAACGTAAGCAATTTGAGTGCCAATTACAAGACTATCGCAATCATCTAGAAGACTTGGTTGAACAGCGTGCAGCAGAATTAGTCAGAACCAATCAACACCTTCAGCAAGAAATCAGCGAACGCCAACGGGCTGAATCTGCTATCTATTTTCAGGCACGTCTGTTAGATTTAGTTAATCATGCGGTTATCGCGACAGATTTATCCGGCATTATTACCTATTGGAATCGCTTTGCGGAAACCCTTTATGGGTGGTCAGCCACAGAAGTTAGAGGTCGTTCAATTATCCAGGTTCTCTGTCCTGAAACTGCCCCAGAAAAAGCCACTGAAATTATCAGTTACTTGCAACAGGGAGAAAGTTGGTCAGGTGAATTTTGGGTACAACATCGAGACGGCACGATATTCCCGGTGCAGGTGACAAATTCCTCTATTTACGATGAAACGGGTCAATTTATTGGCATTGTTGGTATTTCCTTTGATTTAACCGAACGCAAGCAGGTTGAAGCAGCGCTACAACAGGCGAATGCAGAATTAGGGATTACGGTACAAGAAAAAAAACGCAGTTTAACCCGTGCCATTCAACAATTACAGGAAGAGATTCGCCATCGCCAACAGGCACAAGACCAACTGCAATTAATTACCGATGCTTTACCCGTTTGTATTTCTTATCTGGATACCGATTTACGCTATCAGTTTGCCAACAAAACCTATCAAACCTGGTTTGGATTATCACCAGAGATGATTTGCGGTAAGACTGTTCCTGAGGTGATTGGAGAGGATGCCTATCAGCGGGTGCGTGGGTATTTAGAACAAGTGCTTCGGGGTGAGTATGTGACGTATGAAACGGAGATTCCTTACAGTTCGGGTGGAACTCGTTATGTTGTCGCGACTCTAATTCCCGCCTTTGGTGACTCCGTGAATTCAGACAACTCTCGCCCTATCCAAGGCTATTATGCCCTAATTACCGATATTAGCGATCGCAAGCGGATGGAAATGGCATTACGGGAAAGTCAACAGAAATATCAAACCCTGTTTGATATCTTACCGATTGGCTTTTCTATCACAGATGAAACGGGACATATTATTGAAGCGAATCCTGCCTCAGAAACCATTTTAGGCATCTCCCTTACTGAACAAACTCAACGCCAATATAATGCCCCGGAATGGCGAGGAATTCGACCCGATGGTACACCCATGCCTAGCCATGAATTTGCCAGTGTGATTGCCTTAACTGAAAATCGAGTGGTGAAAAACTCGGAAGCAGGAATCCATAAACCGAATGGTGAAATTGTCTGGTTATCGATTACGGCTGCCCCGATTTCTTTACCGGGTTATGGTGTAGCTATAGCTTATCTGGATATTACTGAACGCAAAACGGTGGAAATTGTCCTGCAACAAGCCAAAGAAGAAGCAGAAGCGGCGAATCTTGCCAAAAGTGAGTTTCTTGCTAATATGAGCCATGAATTGAGAACGCCTCTCAATGCTATTTTAGGGTTTAGCCAACTGATGAGCCACGAGGCGTCTCTTTCTCCTCAACATCACAACTATCTGGGTATTATTAATCGGTCTGGTGAGCATTTATTGGCATTAATTAATGATATTTTATCCATGTCCAAAATTGAAGCGGGGCGGATGGCAATAGAAGCCAATACCTTTGATTTGTATCAGTTAGTGAATACAATTAAGCAGATGTTTCAGGTTAAGTCTGCCCATAAATATTTAGAATTCATCACCCAACGCTCACCTCAGGTTCCTCGTTATGTGCAGACGGATGAAAATAAATTACGCCAGGTTTTAATTAATTTATTAGATAATGCAGTTAAATTTACGGATAAGGGGAGAATAACGCTAACCCTAGACATGGATGAGTTAAATAATCTACAGGTTTCGGTTCGGGATACAGGTCAAGGGATTGATCCCGACGAACTCGATTCTTTATTTGAGCCATTTGTCCAAACAAAAGTGGGCAAAGACTCTCAAACTGGGACAGGTTTAGGGTTAGCGATTGTGCAGCGATTTATTCAGATGATGGGAGGAGAAGTTACGGTCAATAGTAAACTGGGAGAAGGAACCCAGGTTGAGTTTTCGATTCCGATTACTCCTGCTGAAGCCACTGAAGTCATCTCTCAGTCTCACCCCAATCGCGTTCTCAGAATTGCACCGGAACAACCTAGCTACCGTATCTTAGTCGTAGAAGATAATCCCACCAGTTGTCAACTTTTGTGTGAACTGTTGGAGACTGTCGGATTTGAAGTGCAATCTGCGGAAAATGGTCAACAAGGCATCATGATATGGGACAGTTGGCATCCTCATTTCATCTGGATGGATATCCGAATGCCTGTCATGGATGGCAAGGAGGCTACCCGATGGATTCGTGACCAAGAAAGGCAGAAAGAGACAGGGCAAAATGACCGTTCAGCAACAGTGATTATTGCCATTACTGCCAGTGTTTTTACGGAAGAAATTCAGTCATTTTTAGATAGCGGTTGTGACGATTTTGTGATTAAACCGATTCAAGAACATATCATCTTTGACAAAATGGCACAACATTTAGGGGTGCGTTATCTCTACGATGATGCTACATCCGTTATCTCATCGAACTCAGGTGATTCTCTGCCTATTTTGACCTCGGAATGGTTAGAATTAATGCCTGAAACGTGGCGGGTTCAACTCAATCAAGCCGCCAGCAGTCTTGATGAAGAACTAATGCGTCAACTGGTTCAGCAAATTCCTGATGCTCACCGTAATTTGGCAGCCGCTTTACTTCAATTAATCGATGAGTTTAAGTTCGATCAAATTGTGAATTTGACTAAGCTAATTGGCGATTCATCATGATACGATCTAAGTATGTTAAGTAGGTTGATGGAAATAAACTCAACCATGTTAAGTTATGTTAACAAGCCTCAAACCCTTACAAATGACGAATGACGAATGACGAATGACGATCCCCACCGTTAACTTTAATTGTCCCCACCTACTTATTGCTGTCATCGCTTTGAGGAAAAGAATTGATCAATACGAATACACGAGTGTTTGTTTGGATTAATCCTAGATAAAGACACCGAACGCGGTGATCAAGATCAAGAAAGTGGGGCTGGGCATGTTTCCCACTATCAAATCTTGTCCTCGAACGAAGTGAAGGAACCCCAAGCGTAGCCGTAAGGCTGCGACTAAGGAAGCCTACGTTGTACTCGTAGGGTCAACATAGGAGGATGTTACGTGTACGCTATCGCTATGAGTTCACTCCTTCAATCTCCCTATCCGAGGAAAAAACCTGTCCATTGTTGCTGACACCAGAACATTTAGCGATAATGCCAAGTGAGTGGATCATACAACTCCATCAAGCAGCTAGCAGTCTTGTCTGATGAACCAACTCATTGAGCAAATTCCGGCATCTAACGCTTCCTTAGCTGAAGCCCTTGCCCTTATAGTTAATGAGTTTCGGTGTGACACCCTACTGAACCTGACGCAACCCTTTTACCATGAGTAACCCAAAGAATCCCGGCTATGTCTTAATTGTTGATGATCAGCCTAACAATCTGCGTTTATTATCGACAACTCTAACCGAGGCAGGATATCGGGTAAGAAATGCCATTAGTGCGAAGATGGCATTAATGGGGATCGAAAAAGCTTTACCGCAGCTCATTTTGCTGGATATTATGATGCCTCAAATGGATGGGTATGAACTGTGCCAGCACTTAAAATCTGATGAACGCACCCAGCACATTCCCATCATTTTTTTGAGCGCATTGGATAATGAATGGGATAAAGTAAAAGCCTTTGAGGTAGGAGGAACCGACTATATTACTAAGCCCTTTCATGTAAAAGAAGTGTTATCGCGGGTGAATAATCAACTGATGGTTGTTCGCCAGCAACAGCAAATTGTCGAGCAAAATCGGCAATTGCAGTACCAAAACCAACAACTTCAGCAGCTTAACGCAGAGCTAATCCGCTCGAATCAAGACTTGGAAGAATTTGCCCGCATCGCCTCTCATGATTTGCGATCGCCCCTGCAAACAATGAAAGCGTTTGGTCAGCTTTTTTGCCAAAAATACCAGAGTTTGTTGGATGATAAAGCCGCTCACTACATGAAGCGAATTTTAGAAGCAGGCGATCGCATGGAACAGCTAATTCAAGATTTGCTGAACTATTCACGAGTCGAGACTCTGGGAGAAGAATTTGAACCCACCGACTGTAATCAGGTGGTTGAGTCTGTTTTGGCGAATTTAGACAGTGTAATTCAAGGGCAGGGTGCTGTGATTACCTGCGAACATTTACCCATCGTCATGGCAGATGGCATCCAACTGGTACAACTGTTTCAAAACTTAATCAGTAATGCCCTCAAATTTTGCTCCCCGGAGGTTGCACCGGAGATTAAAATTGCGGCAGAATTGCGCCAAAAAACCTTTTCATTGAGTGATGAATTCGCTATGGTATTGCCGAGTACGTCAGAACCCACTGCGGTGAATGAATGGGTGTTTCGGGTTGAGGATAATGGGATTGGTGTGGAAGCGGCGTATTTTGAACGAATTTTTAAAGTATTCCAACGTCTACACACCAATGAAGAATATCCAGGTACAGGGATTGGTTTATCGATTTGTCAGAAAATTGTGGAACATCACGGCGGACAAATTTGGGTTGAATCATCTCCGGGAGTTGGAACAACCTTTTATTTCACGATTCCGGCTTTATTAACTCCGGAGGCGGGGAAACAGGGGGAGTAGGTAGAGTCTGCTGAATAAGTGTTGTGGTGAGGGGGAGCGGGGGAAGCTGGGGAAGCCAATGTAGAGACGTAGCATGCTACGTCTGGGAGCTGGGGGAGCAAGGGTACATTTTTCCTGAGCCAGGTGATGCCATACTTATGAAGGATGCTACCCGATTTACTTGAATCAAACTACATACAACGATATACACTAGAACAATAAACCTGTTTCCAATAAGCCGATGATTCAGCGGTTTTGGCAGTGGCTAGTGCGGCTGATTCAGCGAATCGTACCGCCTTTTCTTAAACCCAAACAAAACAGGCGACGGCAAAAACGCCTCAGTGATGCAGAGTATCAGCAGCTATTTCGCCAACTGCTGATTGGGGTGAATCAGGGATGGAATCGGGAACAGATCTTGCAACATTTAGGATATCAGAGTAGCGATCGCTCTTTTAAAGTATGGCTGTATGGCTATGGACAGCAGTTACGGCAATTGCCAGAAGCGGATCATCAGTTGGCTTGGCAGTTATTACAGATGAGTGGTGTCGGCTGTGGAGAATTGGGGGAAATTGCCGCAGAAATTGGTAAGGATTTATTGGCGAAACCTGCGGGGAAAGGGGAAGCCTATCCAGGAGATCAAGCAGACGCGGATCAAGGTGAAACTGCCGAAAGTGATGCCGCCGAAACCTGGTTAAATCAAGGGAAACAGCAACTCGCCGACCAAGATTTTCTGGGTGCGATCGCGTCGTTTGATCAGGCGATTCAATGCCAACCCGACTACGCCGAAGCCTGGAATAATCGGGGGTTAGCCTTGGGGAACCTGGGAGACTATCAAGGTGCGATCGCATCCTATGAGAAAGCGATTCAATTTAAACCCGATTACCAATTAGCCTGGTACAACTGGGGTGTAGCGCTGGATAAGTTAAAAGAAAAAGAAAGCGCGATCGCACCGATTGAATCCTCAAAAGACGCCAAGGGTATCCGAGATCCCACAAACCAACACCCATAGAAACCCTGTCTGGGCAATCCACAGGAATAAATATACCGTAGGGGCGACCCGCCTGCATCAATGAACACCACCTATCCACTCAATTGTATCGGGTCGCCCTCAAACTAAATTGTCAGGTAAAAAGTGATATGAAATCTAATGGTGCGTTACGCTTTGCTAACGCACCCTACAGTTTGGTAATAATTTGACGGCAATTTTGTGATAATTTGTCTGGTTGCAAATTGTATTTTTTTTAACGCAGAGGACGCAGAGGTTAACGCAGAGGTTCGCAGAGGAATTGGGGGTAGGTGTCTCTATTCTTCGTTTCCTGTCAAATCAAAGATGCCAATGTTGTACAAAATCGCTCAACTTCGGCTTCGGTGTTGTAATAATGAACAGAAGCCCTTAACACAGACGCCAATCCGCGTGCGTCCATATCTAATCGCGTGCCTTGGGCGGAAGAAACCGATGAAATTACTACCATATTCCGATACCCCGGTAAGGATGCGATCGCCTTTTTTCAGAGGTATGCTATAAAACCGTCTCACAGCCCGGTGTGTCTTGACGGGCGCGTTGCCAATCTAAGGTCAAATCCCGACTCTTCCCCATTGCCCATTGCCCATTGCCCATTGCCTATTCCCAACCGTCAACTTGAATGTTGTCCGACTATTTATGTTACCTTAGAAAGGTTGTCAAAAATCGCACATTCAGGATTTCGGGTGTTTCCCTAAGGAAATCCGCCTGAATGGAGGATAAACCCGAATTAAGGAGTTTAAATAAATTATGCCAGTCGTTTCTTTGGCTCAAATGATGGAAGCCGGGGTTCACTTTGGTCACCAGACCCGCCGCTGGAATCCCCGCATGGATCAGTACATTTATACTGCCCGGAATGGGGTTCATATCATTGACTTGGTGCAAACAGCACAGTTGATGGAAGAAGCCTACAGCTACATGCGAACCGCCACCGAACAAGGAAAACGCTGTCTGTTTGTCGGTACCAAGCGGCAAGCCGCCGGAATTATTGCTCAAGAAGCCAGTCGTTGTGGTGCGTACTACGTCAACCAACGCTGGTTGGGGGGAATGTTAACCAACTGGGAAACCATCAAAGGGCGGGTTGAACGATTAAAAGAACTGGAACGCCGGGAAGAAAGTGGTGCCCTTGACCTCTTGCCGAAAAAAGAAGCCGCCGTACTGCGCCGGGAACTGGGCAAGCTGCAAAAATATCTTGGTGGCATCAAAATGATGCGGCGCATCCCCGACATTGTGGTAATTATTGACCAGCGCCGGGAATACAATGCCATCAAAGAATGTGAAAAACTCAGCATTCCCGTCGTCTCGATGCTGGATACCAATTGTGACCCGGATGTGGTGGATATTCCGATTCCCGCCAATGACGATGCGATTCGGTCAATTAAACTGATCATTGGTAAGTTAGCCGATGCCATCTATGAAGGGCGTCACGGGGAACTGGAAACAGAAGACGAGCAAGAGTTTGCCCAAGCCCTAGACGAGATGGAAGACGAGTACAGCGAGGAAGATATGGACTCCTTTGAGTCAGACATGGAGGAAAGCGCTGAAAGTGCTGAAGAAGGCGCCGAAAGTGCTGAGGAAAGCCAGGACAGCGCCGAGGAAAGCCAGGACAGTGAAGAATAAGCGGCGATGCATTTTCAGGCTCACCCGATACACTGGGGTTATCTGTCCGTTGTTCAGTGGCACTGAGTAGTTACCAAACCGGAGTAATGGTTAGACTTACCGATTTGCTCCGGTTTTTGTCCGATTTGTTCCAAGATAGTGCTAATCGTTAACACGACAAACAACAAAGGAGGAATAAAGGCAAGATGGCGGAAATATCAGCAAAACTCGTCAAAGAGTTACGGGAAAAAACTGGCGCAGGCATGATGGACTGCAAAAAAGCGCTCAAAGAAAATGAGGGCGATATGAACAAAGCCATAGAATGGCTGCGTCAGAAAGGAATTGCCTCAGCTGAGAAAAAATCCGGTCGGATGGCGGCTGAAGGAATTGTGGGTAGCTATATCCACACTGGGGGACGAGTTGGTGTCTTAGTGGAAGTCAACTGCGAGACGGATTTTGTGGCTCGTCGCGAGGAATTCCAAGCCTTAGTCAAGGATATTGCCATGCAAGTGGCAGCTTGTCCGAATGTTGAGTATGTGTCGGTGGACGATATTCCCGCTGCGATTACCCAACGGGAAAAAGAAATTGAAATGGGGCGCGATGACCTAGCGAAGAAACCGGACAATATTAAAGAGAAGATTGTTCAGGGGCGGATTGAGAAACGGTTGAAGGAATTATCATTAATGGATCAACCTTATATCCGAGATCAAAGCAAATCTGTGGAAGAGTTGGTCAAAGAAACCGTTGCGCTGTTAGGAGAAAATATCCAGGTGCGTCGCTTTACCCGCTATGTTCTGGGTGAGGGGATTGAATCGGAATCATCAGACTAAATGTCGCGTCGCTGAAGCCGTTTATTGTAGGGGCGCATGGCGTGCGCCCTTAGTTATCGGAGAAAATTCAACTTCCGATTTAAGAAAAATACACCCAAGAATTTTAACAGTGGTGGGTTACGGCGGATAGTTAATTAAATGGGTATCGCCTTCATGAAAGTCCGCCTAACCCACCCTACGTTTTTGGTAAAAAGGAGACCTATCGGGAGCAGTAGCAGATAATGGTGAGCGCAATTGAACGCATTGAGCAGGACTTAGGTAAGATGGAGGGAGCGATCGCACATCTGGCTTCCCAACTTCACGACAGTTACGCCACCTATTTGACCGTGTTGGGGCAAACCGTGCAAAAACAGTTAATGCTGGCAGGTTACCAGGTATGTACTCAAGGCTATCCCGACGCCTTTTTAAGTTTGTCCTTCAATCAGCGCCAAAATTTACAGCAAGCCTTGCGTCAGATTGGCAAGGAAGGACAAGATGAGTTACTTTTACACCTACAGCTTCCTCAAGACCTATCCTTAAGCCTGGACGATGAACTAGAAGACGAGGATGAGGAGTTAGAACCCCTGCTGGAGTCCACAGAATCCTCGGCGGAAACAACGACGAACCCATCTCCCGATTCAGCCCTCACCCCCCAAAAACCGATTCTGCCGGATCAACTGCTACAGTGGCAAGAGATGCTTGAAGACCAAATTGCTCTCACCTTGCAAACGGTTTCCGTGGAGACGAATCATCTTTTACAACAAGAGGGTATTATTCCTGATAAACTACCCCCAACTGTCCTGGAAGCGGCAACCAAAGCGGATGCGGCGGGTGAAAGCAGTCCGGGTTCAAATCTACTCAACCTTTTAGTCGAAACCCAAACGCCGGAGGATGACGATGATTCAACCCTAACCCGAATTATTGCCGTTAACCTGCGCCTATCCGAAATTGAGTTTACAGAACCGCAATTGGTCAAAGTGCGGAATCAAATCCGTAACCTGCTTGCCCATACCACTAAATTTCAGCGACAATATCGGAAAAAGCAACGGGAGTGGGCAGTAGTTCAAGCCGAAGCCGCATGGCGGGCGAGTTGGTTTGAGGATTAGTTGTTCGTCATTCGTCATTCGTCATTTGTCATACTCGCTTCGCAAGAAGCAAGCTACGTCATTTGGGATTAGCCCTGGCTTGTCGTGAGTCGTTCGTTATTTGTCCTTACAGAATTCAGAGATTGTGAGTACAGAATTTCCAGATTGGACACGATTGCAAAAAGCGCTAGCGGTGGAAGCCGAAAATGGCTTTACTGATTTACAGGGAAATCAGTATCGTTTTAGTGAGTTTCTTTGCCTCAGTTTGGGCAAGACACCCAACGGACTTCTCCCGGTGGAACGGCGCAAATGGCAGTCAATTGCGGCTGAGTTTGAACGTTATCATCATCAGACGGTAGAAGCGCGTCAACATCTGGTGGTAGATACGCAACAGTTCCTCAACAAGCTGCAACAGGAACTTCAGCGCCGGGAACGGGAAAAGACTCATCCGCCTCAAACATCGACGGTTAAATCTCCCCAGACTACGCCTGTGGCTTCGCAAACCTCCAAGGTAAACGTTAATTTTACCCTGGACTCACCGTTGTCCGAGTTACCCGATATTGGTCGTCGTCGCAGTGATTATTTAGGGCGTTTGGGAGTATATACAGTGCGAGATATGCTCTACTATTATCCGAGGGATCATATTGATTATGCCCGTCAGGTGAATATTAAAGAGTTAGTCGCCGGGGAGACGGTAACGGTAGTGGGTACGGTGAAGCGTTGTAACTGTTTTACCAGTCCTCGGAATAAGAAGTTATCGATTTTTGAGTTATTAATTAAAGATAGTACGGGTCAACTAAAACTGAATCGCTTTTTTGCCGGGAATCGTTTCAATCATCGGGGGTGGCAAGAACAACAAAAACGTCGCTATCCAGCGGGGGCGATTGTGGCGGCGTCGGGGTTGGTGAAAAAGAATAAGTATGGGATTACTCTGGATACCCCAGAAATTGAGGTTTTAGACCATCTGGGGGGGAGTATTGACTCCTTAAAAATTGGTCGGGTGATGCCTGTTTATCCGTTGACCGAAGGGGTTCCCGCCGATTGGGTGAGACAGGCGGTGATGGCGGCTTTACCAGCAGTGAATCAACTGCAAGAGCCATTGCCGAAGGGGATGCGCCAGCAGTATGATTTGATGGGAGTGAGTGACGCGATCGCAAATCTCCATTTTCCCACAGATACGGATACCCTTAGCCGTGCCAGACGTCGTTTGGTGTTTGATGAGTTCTTCTATTTACAATTAGGGTTTCTTCAACGGCGGAAAATGCAGCAGCAAGTTCAATCCAGTGCTATTCTCGCGCCCACGGGGAAACTGGTTGATCAATTTTATCACCTACTGCCCTTTGAACTCACCTCTGCCCAAAAACGGGTTGTCAACGATATTCTCAACGATTTACAACAACCCACCCCGATGAATCGGTTAGTCCAAGGGGATGTAGGTTCCGGGAAAACGGTGGTGGCGGTGCTTGCTATTTTAGCGGCGATTCAATCCGGGTATCAAGCCGCGTTAATGGCACCAACGGAAGTGTTAGCTGAACAGCATTATCGTAAATTAGTCAGTTGGTTTAATTTACTCCATCTGCCCGTGGAATTACTAACGGGTTCGGTGAAGGTGAAGAAGCGGCGGGAAATTCATTCTCAGTTGGAAACTGGGGAATTACCGCTATTAGTGGGAACCCATGCATTAATTCAAGACCCCGTGAATTTTCAACGCTTAGGATTGGTAGTAATAGATGAACAGCATCGGTTTGGTGTAGAACAACGGGCGCAGTTACAACAAAAGGGACAATCGCCTCATGTGTTAACCCTGACAGCTACACCGATTCCGCGAACCTTGGCGTTAACCTTGCATGGGGATTTGGATGTGAGTCAAATTGATGAGTTACCACCAGGGCGTCAAAAAATTCACACGTCGGTATTAACCGGGAAGGAACGCCAGCAAGCGTATGACTTGATGCGGCGGGAAATTGCCCAAGGGCGTCAAGCGTATATTGTCCTACCGTTAATTGAAGAATCAGAGAAATTAGATGTGCGATCGGCAGTAGAGGAGCATCAGCGATTATCTGAGAGTATTTTCCCACAATTTCAGGTGGGATTGTTACATGGGCGGATGAGTTCAGCAGAAAAGGATGAAGCGCTAAATGCGTTTCGGGATAATCAGACGCAAATTATTGTCTCCACCACAGTAATTGAGGTAGGGGTAGATGTCCCCAATGCGACGGTGATGATGATTGAAAATGCGGAACGGTTTGGCTTGT